>NZ_BAAHAP010000089.1:0-21237 GCF_054777495.1 Echinicola sediminis
GGGTAAAATAGACCAGTTTGAAAAACGAACTAACGAACGCTTTGCTTTTATTATCAACTCCGTAGGAAAGGAGACCACCATGCTCATCTCAAAAACGGGTGAGATTCAAAAAATAATCAAAAAAATAAACGCCGATTTTACCAGAAAACGTTTTTTAGAAGCAGTAACAAATATTCAATTAGACATAAAGGACAGCAAGAATACAGCAGTTATGCTTTTAAAGAAAATTAAGGAATTTAACGATGATAATGCTCTAAACTTAGGTGCTGCCAACCTTTTTTCTGGTGCTAACCATGATAAGAATAATGAAAAAGCCGTTGAGTTATTAAAGCAACTGGTTAAAGAAATAAATCAAGCGAATAATACTTTAATTGAATTAACGGATACCTTTGAATTATCTTTTAGGGTTGAGGAAAATGGTAATGATACAGGTTGGGTTGAAAAATTAACCAATGTAGGATCAGAGGGTACGGATGTTCTTGTTAAAGCCATGATAAATATTATGTTATTGAATGTTTTTAAGGAAGGAGCTTCAAGAAAGTTCAAAGATTTTAAACTTCACTGCATGATGGATGAAATAGGAAAACTCCATCCCAACAACGTCAAAGGGATACTGAACTTTGCCAATGACAGGAACATCATGCTGATTAATGGTTCTCCAACTGAAAGCACTCCCCTTAACTATCGACATATCTATAAAATAAGTAAGGACGACAGAAAACAGTCTAAAATCAAACGTATTATTTCAAATCCTGTTCTAGTGGAGTAACCATGGATAAAGTACCCTTTAACATTGCAAAAAAAATTCAGCTTATGGTCCAAGGTGAAGCCATTCCTTACGGTCAACTGAAAAATAAAGTTATCAACCAAATGATTGACGAGGGCATCCTTAATGTAAAATTACAAGGTAGAAGCCGGAAAACCATATTTGCACAAAAACCGCAATCTATCACCAATTTTTTGAGCAGTCACTTAGGAATAAACGACCTTAATAATTATATCAGAAATCTGGAAACCGGTACTTCAAGAGCTGAAAATATAGTTGCTTCTTCCGATTCCAAAATATCTATCCGAAGAACCTTTAAAGGATTTATTGTCAACTGTTTTTCTCCGGTTAAAGGTAAAATTAATGGTAAAAGCTTTGTGATTGAACCACAAGAAGGAACATATACATACATCCATGATTTTGAAAAATTTTCCATACCGTCAGACACACTTATAGTGGGAGTGGAAAACCCAGAAAACTTCAGATTTATCTGTAAGCAATCACACCTGTTTAATGTTGAATCAATCCTGTTTGTCAGTCGTTATCCTCAATCCAAGGATTTAGTAACCTGGCTTCAAAGCATACCAAATAAATACCTTCATTTTGGTGATTTTGACTTTGAAGGAGTACGAATTTTCAGGGATGAATATCTTAAATATCTAAGCGATAAAGCACACTATTTCATTCCTAAAAACATAGAGGAACTTATATTTAAGTATGGCAACAAAAAACTTTATGACCTACAATACAAATCAAATACTCCCACAGCTTTAAACCTTAACAAGGATGTTGAAGAGTTAATATCTTTATTTCATAAATATAAAAAATGCCTGGAGCAAGAAGTTTTAATTGAAGTATGACACTACCCCTACATAAAGGCAGAAAGGTGTCAATCGCCTCTTCCTCAGTCTTTGATGGGCGTTATTCCTTTTTTGCTTATCCCTTGATCTTATCAAAAAAGCCCTTCCCATAATAAAACAGGAAAGGCTTTTTCAAATCAGTCAATTTTCACTTATTCTTCGTTGGACGGCTTGCCGATGGTGGCCAAAATACCGCCATCCACATAGACGATCTGTCCATTGACAAAGTTGCTGGCCTTACTGGCCAGGAAGATGGTGGCGCCTTGAAGGTCTTCCGGATCTCCCCATCTACCGGCAGGGGTCCTGCTCACGATAAAGTCATTGAAAGGATGCCCATCCACACGGATCGGGGCGGTCTGGTCCGTGGCAAAATAGCCCGGTCCGATACCGTTCACCTGTATATTGTACTTGGCCCATTCGGTCGCCAGGTTTCTGGTCAGCATCTTCAGACCACCTTTGGCTGCCGCATAAGCAGAAACGGTATTTCTGCCCAGTTCACTCATCATGGAGCAGATATTGATGATCTTACCGCCTCCTTTTTCCTTCATTCCTTTGGCCACTCTTTTGGACATTAGGAAAGGGGAAACCAGGTCCATATTCACCACCTTGGCAAAGTCGGCCACTTCCATTTCCAAGGCCGGAGTACGTTGGATCATACCGGCATTGTTCACCAGAATGTCCACCGTTCCAAATTTGGCTTCTATTTCGGAAATGTTCTTGTCCACATCCGCTTCGCTGGTCACGTCAAAAAGATAACCGTGCGCCTCAATGCCGTCAGCAGCATATTCCTTAAGCGCCGCCTCCATTTTAGAAGGAGTATGTCCATTTACTATCAGAGTGGCACCGCTTTTTCCCAAAGCCTTGGCCATGGCCATGCCCAGTCCGTGCGTAGCACCGGTTACCAAAGCCACTTTTCCTGACAGATCAAATAATTCTTTCATGATTGGTTATTAGTTATTTGGTTAGTCTGCTATTGGATATCATAGAACTGTGGACGGTCGTCAGTTGACCGTCCACTGCCCCTTACTTCATATCGATAGGTGCCACCTTATCCATATCGCCATAGTCAAGGTTTTCACCGGCCATGCCCCAGATAAAGGTATAATTGGAAGTACCTGAACCGGCATGGATGGACCATGCTGGAGAAATTACTGCCTGATGGTTGGTCATCCAAATGTGACGGGTTTCCTGTGGCTGCCCCATATAGTGGCATACAGTAGCATCATCGGCCAGATCAAAATAGAAATAAGCCTCCATTCTTCTGTCATGGGTATGTGCCGGCATGGTGTTCCACACACTTCCTGGCTTCAGCTCTGTCATCCCCATCTGCAACTGGCAGGACTCCACCACGCTGTTGACGATCAGCTTATTGATCACCCGGTGATTGGAATTTTCCAAAGAACCCAATTCCACTTTTTCTGCATCCTCCAAACCTACTTTTTTGGTAGGGTAGGCCTTGTGTGCCGGAGCTGAGTTAAAATAAAGCAATGCCTTTCCTTCTGTGGATGGATTGAAGATCACTTCCTTAACTCCTCTTCCTACATAAAGCGCTTCTTTTGTATTTAATTTATGGTCGGTACCATCTACAGTTACCAAGGTAGGTGCTCCCACATTGATGATCCCCAACTCACGTCTTTCCAAAAAGTATTCAGCTTTCAACTGATCTACAGCCTCCAGCTCCAGAGCCTTGTTCACAGGGGCAATACCGCCTACGATCAAACGGTCAAAAGTAGTATAAACACCTGTAATCTTATCTTCCTGAAAAATATCTTCCAATAGAAAATGATCCCTTAATTTCTGGGTATCATACCCTTTTACATCATCAGGGTGAGACGCATGTCTGGTTACGATGTTTGTATGCATGTTGTTTGTTATTTTATGTGATTAAATAGTTTCCAAAATCAATTACTCCTTTGTGCAATCGATTTCCCAAATCGCCTGAAATTAATTTCCGTTGCTTTTGGCATCTTTTAAGATTTGCTCACAAAGTTAAAATTGGTTTACCTTTTAGGGGGGCTGTACCCTATTTTCAGGGAAAGTACGGCCATTTGCATCTGGAAAACAAAGCTAATAATATTAATGGGAAAATAAACCCTGCATCGATGTTCTCTGCACTCAAAAGAGAAATGCAGCAAGCTTTTCGAGCTATTTTGTTCTCCCTAAGCCGAATATCCTGCTCAACAGCTTACTGAACAGACACCTCCAGGGGAGACTGAACGGATTTTGCAAACTGCTCTAAATAGTTATCCCAAGCTGCTTTATCCGCAAACTGTCCGCTCTTGTCCCATGCAAAGCCCGCATAGTAAGTGATTTCACCGGCCTTTGGAGATGCCATGATCAGCAGTTGACTGCCATCTTTGTAATCAACCCGGTGATCTTTATGACCTTGGATGCTTTCAGGGTGAAGGACTACCCCAAGTCCCAGCTGGTTGCCGTCCATGGGTTCCCAATAACGGAAAAAGCCTTCTTGCTCATTTACCATTACCTCTCCCTCCTTTTCGTGCAGGGTAATCCCAATGGTGGCATTCGGGATGGTTTCGGTGCTTTCCAAAACGGAAACAAACTTGGCCATATTACTTCCCAGATCCAAGCTTATCCTTTTGGTCTCGGATACCTGCTTTCCGTTCACATCCCAAGGAGCATAGCTCAGCTCAAACAGGGTCCTGATCGGCCCCACCGCTATCCGCTTATAACGCACAAAATTCCTGGATGTGTAAAGGGAATCATTTTCCCAAATGCCTATCCCTCCAATGCCTCTGCTGGAGCCCACATGATAAGGATCATAGCCTTCTCCTTTATCGATATGATATGCTCCTTGCTTCTCATCGTTTTCCTTGTACCATTTATCGATAATAGGATAGCTCACGCTTTTCAGCCAAGCATCGATACCACTGGAAAGGGTTCCTCCCGGCTGGTTTTCCTCAATCCTACGCTGGGCATCCGGACCGTAAGTCCTAAATGCTACGCGGTCATTCTCCCAGGTATAGTCATCGGTTCTCTCCGGTACAAAACGGGAAAAGGTGGTCAGTTCAGAAATAGGCTGCTTCTCTCCCTCTTCCAAAGGCCGTACGGTGAAGCTCTCACTGGCCCCTGCCGCCAAGTCCACCTGAAAAAGCCATAGATCGGCCTGCTCATCGCCATCATAATCTATCCATTGGTTGACCAAGGTGCTGCCTTCCGCATTTTCAACCACCAGTTTTTCCTGCCCGTATTTTTCTATGTACTCCTTGACCGTTTCAGCACTGACCTCCACCGTAGCGGCCTTACGGGCAATGTCACTGGGGTTTTTTACGGTGATGGTAGGATGATCTTGAGATGTTTGGCAACTGTAGAATGCTGCCAAAAAAGCTAAACTGCCTATAGTAAGGCCTCCTTTTCTGATTTTTTTCAAAAAAGGGTCAACAGTCATTGTATTGTTCATTTGAATATGGATAAAATGGTTATTTCAAAAATCCTTAACTAATTGCCTTACTAAATAAAGATTAGTCAATGGATTCTGCAAGCCAATATCAATATTATATGCGTCCTTGGCAATAATGTAATTCAGTAGACCAAGTCTCTGCGTCTATCAGCGTTGTCCTGGGAGAACTATTTTACCCCATCAAAGCCTGGCAGAATTACAGATAAGTATAAAACCTTTTGACCTTTTTGATTTGGTCATATATCAAGCTATCTTATGACGGAAATTTTTGTTCCGTTCTTTTTTTATATGACAAAAACCCAATTGACAACATGCCCTTAAACACCATCAACCGGCGGCACTTCCTCAAAGGTTCTGCTGCTTCCCTTACCCTGGCATCCATGGGATCCTTCAATTTTGCTTTTGCCGAGCCTGATAAAACCTTCCGGGTGGGCCTGATAGGCACAGGCTGGTATGGAAAAAGCGATCTCTTCAAATTGATCCAAGTAGCTCCTGTGGAAGTCCTGGCCCTCTGTGATGTGGATGAAAACCACCTCAAAGAAGCGGGCCAACTGGTCAGTGAAAGGCAGGCTTCCGGGAATACCCCCAAGCTCTACCATGATTACAGAAAAATGCTTCAGGAGAATAAGCTGGACATCGTTCTTATCGGCAGTCCGGACCATTGGCATGCCTTACAGGCCATCGAAGCCATCAAGTCCGGGGCCCATGTCTATCTCCAAAAACCCATCAGTGTCGATGTACTGGAAGGGGAAGCAATACTGGCAACGGCGCGCCAATATAACCGGGTAGTTCAGGTGGGCACCCAGCGTAAAAGCACCCCTCACCTAATCGATGCCAAGAAAAAAATCGTGGACCAGGGATTGCTAGGAAAGATTTCCCATGTGGAGATGTGCTGTTATTACCATATGCGTGCCAATGAAAATCCATCTGAAAAACCGGTTCCAGAATTCCTGGACTATGAGTTTTGGACTGGCCCTGCCCCTTTACGTCCCTATGACAAGATTCCTCACAGAGGCTGGTGGCGAGCCTTTATGGAATACGGTAACGGGATCACAGGGGACATGTGTGTCCATATGCTGGACACGGTCAGGTGGATGCTGGACCTGAAATGGCCCAAAAAGATCAGTGCCACCGGGGGAATTTACATCCAAAAGGACAGTAAATCGAATATTGCAGATACCCAGACAGCTGTTTTTGAATATGATGAACTCAACTGCCTGTGGCAGCACAGGACCTGGGGAACCCCAGCTGATCCTGATTATCCCTGGGCCTTTAAGCTTTATGGAGAAAAAGGCACTTTATCGGCCAGTGTGATGCAATATGATTTTGTGCCCCGCGGCAATGGTGAAACCATTCATGGGGATGTCGTTTATGAAAGAGAAAAATACCCCGAAGACCTTGAAGAAAAAAACATTGAGTTGCACGCGGCCCCTGCGACCAGAAACCATCTAAGGGATTTCCTAAAGGCAATAGAAAACAATGGAAGACCCATTGCCGATATTGAGGAAGGTCACATTTCCTCCGCTTCCTGTATTTTGGCCAACCTGGCCATGAAGCTTGGACGCCCTTTGGTCTATGACCCCGAAAAAAAATTGGTTGTGAATGATCCAGAAGCAACAGCGCTGCTTCTCCGTCCCTACCGGGAGGGCTGGACACATCCTTATCAAACAACAAAAAGCAACTCCTGATGGAGTTGCTTTTTTTAATTGGTGCCCACTTTGGCTATTTAATTGCGTTTGTAAAATTGAGAACAGTCAAAGCGGGGCTTAATGTCTTTGTTTGGTTCGCTTCAAACGGAAGTTTAATTTAGTAAAAACACCCAATATTCCAAACAAAACAAGGCCTAACTTTTACATGATTTTTGCTTCTTCTTTCATTGGTCTTTTTGGATCAGCTTCTCCATTATCGATGGAGCAGGTTCGAAGCTATTCTGATGTTCTCTGTAGGCATGCTGTAGGTCTTTTACCACCTCTGGATATTCCTTGTTTACATTGTACTTTTCTGCTGGATCCACCTCAATCTGGTAAAGCAAGGGGACCTCATGCACCTGTGCAGGTTCGCTGCTGTAAGATCTTTTTGTGGTAAAATGTGCTTTCCAAGGGCCTTTTCTCACAGCATGAAGCTGGTCCCTATGGTAATAATAGACATATTCCCTGACCTCCTTTTGTTCCCCTTTCAGCAATGGCATGATATCCTTTCCGTCCATCTCCTTACCCGAAGGTAGTTTGCCACCGGCCAAATTGACAAAAGTCGGAAAGAGATCCATAGAAGTCACCAAAGAGGTACTGACCACATTCTTCCGGACAGTACCCGGCCACCAGGCAATGGCGGGCACCCGCATCCCCCCTTCATAGGTCGATGCCTTCCCTTCATAAAGCAAACCGGCAGAGCCGCCTTCTTCTTTCTGGGTCAGCCAAGGCCCATTGTCACTGGTAAACACCACCAAGGTATTCTTATCCAAGCCCAACTTTTTCAAGGTGGCCAGAATCTGTCCTACACTCCAGTCCAGTTCTTCCACAACATCACCATACAATCCCCGCTCACTTTTCCCTTTAAAGTCCTCGGAAGCATAAAGGGGCACATGGGGGAAGTTGTTCGGATAGTACAGAAAAAACGGTTGCTCCTGGTTTGCTTCAATGAAAGCTATGGCTTCTTCAGTATATCTTTTGGTCAGCTGGCCTTGGTCTATCTCGGTTTCCACTACTTGTTCATTGCGGTACAAGGGTAAGGGAGGATGGGAATTATGGCCATTTGGACGCATATCATTGGAATAGGGGATTCCAAAATAATAGTCAAATCCGTGCCTGTTGGGCATAAATTCTGGTAAATGCCCCAAGTGCCACTTGCCGATAATGCCCGTCTTATATCCTGACTTTTTCAAGGCTGAAGCCATGGTTTCCTCCGATTGGGGCAAGCCGCTGGATGAATCCGGAAACAGCACGCCCCGCTTTTTGCCCGCCATGCCATATCTTATGGGCAGCCTTCCGGTGAGCAATGCCGCCCGGCTAGGGGTGCACACATCAGCCCCAACATAAAACTGTGTAAACCGCATTCCTTCATTGGCCATTTGGTCCAAATGAGGCGTTTTGATGGTCGGATGGCCATAGCAGCCAAGATCGCCATAGCCTAGGTCATCCGCGAAAATAACGATGATATTGGGCTGGTCTTTCTCATCTTGAGCCCTAAGTGCCGTGCAAAAAAGAAAAAAAACGAACATGGCCAATGGTATCCGGTTATTTCGAAAATATCGATAAATCATACTCCAAACATTAATAAAGAATTCTTGATAAGTTCAAATAAACCGTCAATATAGCTTATAGATTTTACTAAGTACATAGTATTACCTAATTTTGACGTTTCATTCAGACTTACTCATAACCATGACACCAGCCGAATTTAAAAACAGCCTACAGCAAAACCAGCCACCCAAAGGAATCAGCATTCAGTTAACATCCCTGTGGTATGACGGCAAGGGAAACTGGGAACACGCCCATGACCTGGTCAATGACCTGATGGACGAAGATTCTGCTTACGTACACGCTTATCTCCACCGAAAAGAAGGGGACGAATGGAATGCCTCCTATTGGTACCGCAATGCCCGCAAAACCAAGCCCTCCTGCAGCCTTGAAGAAGAATGGGAAATGCTGGTGGAATATTTTCTTTAGTTCCAAAATAGGCATTAGCCTATCTATTTCGGCCACTAAGATTACTAATGAATCATTCCATCTAACTTATGTCATAATCTCAGTTCAAGTTTCAAAGACGTCATTCCGAGCTTGTCTGGAGCCAAACAGGCTTGGCGTAGGATTGCGAGAAGGAAGCTGTGGGAATCTCATAATAAGGAGATTCCCACACCCTTTCCTCCCACACTCACCCAAGCACAAAAGGGTTCGCAATAGCCTGCCCCGATCACTTTCGGGGACGCAGCGATCCTATTTCACTGCTTTTAAATCGAACTCGGGTTCATACCTTAGCTATTGTACGTTACTTTTTCCAAGTCTTAGAATCCGGGTTCAACCTTATATACCAACGGCTGCATAATTGCATTGAAGAAAATCCGTGTAATCCGTGGACTTTCTTTTAAGCAAAATCACTTACAACCTTAAATACATGATTTTTATCAGGTTTTTCCTTGAGCCTGATCAAGTTTTTTGAGGCACTGCCTTTATAGTTTTGTCCTAAACCTTAATGACAGAATATGGCACCCTCACCTGACCTGATCCGCAAGTATGACCTTGCTGTCCCGCGTTATACCAGTTACCCGACCGTTCCTTTATGGGAAGACAACCTGGACGAGCTGACCTGGAAAAAGAACGTCCAACAAGCCTATCAAGATTTCGGCCGTACCGAAGGAATCCAACTTTACATTCATCTTCCCTATTGTGAAAGCCTCTGCACCTACTGTGGATGCAATAAAAGGATCACTAAAAACCACGATACAGAAAAGCCCTATATCCATGCGGTCATACAGGAATGGGACCAGTACCTGAAGATCCTTCCCCAAAAGCCCAAACTGGCCGGCATCCATCTGGGCGGCGGAACCCCTACCTTCTTCTCACCTGAGCACTTGTTTGAATTGATTAGCTATATCAAAAAAACGGCTACCGTCCAGGACAATGCGGAATTCAGCTTTGAAGGCCACCCCAACAATACTTCCTTTGCCCACCTGAGCACCCTCCGTTTACTGGGCTTTACACGTGTCAGCTATGGCATACAGGATTTCAGTACCAGGGTCCAACAGGCCATCCACCGTATCCAGCCTTTTGAAACGGTCAAAAAGGCCACAGAAAATACCCGCCATGTGGGCTTTGATGCCATCAACTTTGATCTTATTTACGGTTTGCCTCATCAGACGACAGAAAGCATTGAGGAAACCTTCAAGCAGGTCGCTAAGCTGAGACCTGAAAGGATAGCTTTTTACAGTTATGCCCATGTCCCTTCTGTATTTCCAGCCCAGAAGAGTTTTGAGGATTTCCTTCCTTTAAAAGAGGAGAAAAGGGCCCTTTATGAAACCGGAAAAAGACTGCTTGCCAATATGGGCTATAGGGAAATCGGCATGGACCATTTTTCCCTCGAAGAGGATGCTCTCTATCAGGCAAAGCAATCCGGCAAACTCCATAGGAACTTTATGGGCTACACTACCCAACCTTCAAAAATGCTATTGGGACTTGGCAACAGTGCCATCAGTGATATCCATTATGCTTATGCCCAAAACACCAAAGACATCGACCTTTACAAGGAGCAGACTAACCTGCAACATTTCCCTATTAGCAAGGGGCATTTGATGTCTCTGGAGGATATCAAAACCCGACAAACCATCCTGGAACTGATCTGTAAAGGGCAGACTAAAATAACGGAGTCCCTATGGAAAATGGACACGATAAACCAGATAATAGAAATGCAAAAAGACGGTTTGTTGGATGTAAAAAACGGGATGGTCACGGTGCTTGATGACGGAATGGCCTTTATCAGAAATATCTGTTCGGTCTTTGATTACCGTATGAAAACCCAACAGTCCAAGAAGTTTGTGTTCAGTAAAGCGATATAAGGGTACCTGGAAATAAACGATATGAGGAAGCGTATTTTAGTCCAATTATTTTCATAAACCCCTAAAAAATGGTTCGATGCAGTAAAGGCTTTTTTTATAAGCCAACAAGGGAGGCCATGGCCTCCCTTGAAGTATTTTTTATCACCTTATACCGATTATAAGGATATCTGAAACTGCATCACCGCCATCCCCTTTCGGTCAGTGCTGGAGTACCCCCCATCTCCACCCAGGGTAAACACCGGCCGGCTTTGATAGCTAAGGGTAAGTTTGGCCCGGTTACCGTTGATCAGCCAGTTTAGCCCACCGTCGTACATGACCATGGAGTCGCTTAGGAGATCAAATTTGGAGTACTGTCCGGAAAAATAAGGCTGCAGGGTGCCGCAATCTCCCAAAAGGTCTCTCCTGAACAGGTAAGCCAGCTGCCCATAAAAAGTATCCCCCGTACCTATGGTGGGGAATGCGTTCCCCGCTCCATTAAAGGTCCCATTGGCATTGGTACCCGTAGCCGGATTCATCGGACCAATGTTTCTCACATAGTTTTTCCCATAATCGCTGTAATTATAGGCAGCATACGCCGTCACAGCATTTCCTTTACTTTCATCGATTGGGTTTTCATAGAAGAAGTCCACCGAAAACAATTTCAAATCCGAACGAAGGGTATCGGTGGTGTTTTCTGCATAACGCCACATGGCCTCTTTTTGACTCATAAAACCCGCACCGATATTGAAAACCCGCTTGGTCCCCAGATAGGATCCTGCCTGATAAGGTGTGGTATTCGATTCCTTATCCCAAAACATGTATTTAAAATAGCCATGATACTGCGCAAATCCCGGCTCGTTGGCAAAGACCGCGTTTTCCCCAATGCCCGCATCTTGCGCATTGGAATTCTCTATGGACATGGGCTTGGATACAGCCAACCTATAGTCCAGTTTACCCAGCTGCCCCTTGGCATAAACACTGAATTTTCTTACAAACTGATCGTTCACATCATTGGTAGCCTGCTGATAAAGCGGCGCGTCCACCGAAAGAATGGATCCTACAGAAGGTGAAGAGTACCTGGAAAGCCCGTTCCATCCCGTCAAACCAGCACCAAGGGACAATTTCTCCGCCAATACCTTATACTCCCCCAAAGCATCCAAAAAGAAAAGCCCCTGCTTCCTGGGAGAGTTATAGGACAAATTGTTCTGTCCAAACTGGGTATAGAAAAACACCCGATCGGTCAGTTGTCCAAAAACCTGGATTCTTGTCCTCCGTAAGCCTATATCCATCAAATGGTCATCTGAGTTTCCGTAGACTTCAGAACCGGGGTTTGCTTGGGTATATCGCAGCCAAATTTGGTTTAAAAACGTTCCTTTTACATAATGGCTACCATCCTTGTTAAGGTTAAAACGTAATTCTTTTTTCTCTTTGGGCTTTTGTTGTTTTTTTGAAGATTGGGCGTTCACACCGCCATAAATCAGGCCTAAAGCCAGTAGCATTATGCTAAAACGTCTCATTTTTTTCACATTTATAAAATAAAAAGGCATTTTTCGTTCCTAAACTGCGGCAAAAATAAAAGCTCCATTTAGATATACCATCATTTTGTAACGAACATTACCGGCTATTCTTTAAGCGGTAGGTACACCCTTTGGCTTTTGGAAAAAATAGTTATTGGGAAATTAGGTAGTCGAGTAGGTAAGGGGAATTTCACCCCAAACCTCTCACAGCACCGTGCGTGATAGTCTCCCATCACACGGCGCGTCCAAAGTTAGGCCTCCTGTTCTTGGCAAGGGTTGGGGGTACTAATTGCCAGTGGGCGAACAGGTTTGGCTTTCCACGGTAGACTGTTTCCAGCCACCTGATTGCCTTTCGTTTCCCAATCCTCCTTTTCTGGGCCATCTTCCATTCTATCAGTTTCTTATTCAGCCAGAACCATAATCCCACTGTTGTCCATTTATGGAACTTACAGTAATAATTGATCCAGCCTTTTATCATGACATTGATAGCTGACGACAGTCCTTGAATATTGCCTCGGTATTTCCTTATGGAAAACTTCCTGACCTTATCCCTGATCGATGTTTTGGAAGATTCGCTCATACATGCAGCGGTGATCAGTTTCAGCCCGTCTTTTGTCGGACAATAGCGCGGTTTGAACGTATAACCCAGAAAGTCAAAGGAGCATGCCGTCTCAGGGTTTTCCCTGTTTCGGTCATTTCGGCAGTAGACAATCTTTGTCTTTGCTTCGTTCATTGACAGTCCGCATTCGTTCATCCTTTCCGCTATTCGGGTTTTCATGAATGCTGCCTGTTTGTTGCTAACACAGTGAACTATGATGTCATCCGAGTATCTTTCAAACTGCATTTTCGGACAGTATTTCTCTATCCACCTATCGAAGGTGAAGTGGAGAAACATATTCGCCAGCAGTCCGCTGATAACCCCTCCCTGAGGAGTACCCTTCTCCCGTCCTTCAGTCAATCCTGTTTCCTGCTTCACAACATCAGCTTTCAGCCAGCGATCTATGTACATCGAAACCCATTTCTCCTTGGTATAATGTTCTACCGCCTTCAGCATTAGATCGTGGGGTATGTTATCGAAGAATCCACTGATATCGATATCCAGTACCCAACCGATTTTACTGCATCGCCTGATTGCTGACTGAATGGCCATGTGGGCATTACGTCCTGGCCGATATCCGTAGCTGTCGGGATGAAAAGTCGGTTCCACTATACGTTCCAGATACGCCTTGACTACCTGCTGACATACCCTGTCAGATACCGTTGGGATCCCAAGACTACGGGTTCCCCCTGATTTCTTGGGAATCAACACTTCTTTGATCGCCGAAGGGTGATAGCTTCCTGAGCTCATGCGGTTCCAGAGTTTGTAAACATTCCTATTTAGTTCTTTCTCGAAGTCGCTGATACTCTGTCCGTCTATTCCTCCGCTTCCTCCACTGATCTTGACCTTCTTGAAGGCCTCCAGTACCATTACCCTGCTTACAGGATGTTCCTTTGTTTCATAATAATCAATCATCCCCTGTTACAAGTTGTTGTTAATATGGAAACCAACTCTGGTTCCACCCTTTGCTCCTCTCTACTTTCGCAGAGTATCACCACTACTACGATGAAATCCGCCCCCTTTCAGCATTTCGGTATTCGCCTTACAGGTTCGCTGCTTGTGCTTTCCCTTAGCACTGCTGAAAGAGTTCCCTTGTTCCGTTGAAAAGCCTGTAACGGGTTCCTGCCTCCTTTACACCGCATACTGTCCGGCCGGTAAACAGCTTACTTCTGCCGGACTTGTTCCTGAGGACACATATACCCCCTCAGTTTCAGTATGGTCTATGGATATATCGATGTTTTAACATGGAGGTTCACTCTCGTTCAGCTCCCCGTTACCCACCTGACAGATGACCTCTGCCTTTTCTTTATCGCTCAGTACGAATACCTTTCGGTGAGTCGCACCATAAAGTGGTTTGTGAAGTCTGGCTGACAGCCTACACGATGGGCCGACCATCATCTTTTCAACAGCATGCGGAGAACTTATTCCTCCGCTTCAAGGCACACATATGTATATCCGCAAAGACACCAGTAGCTCTAAGTTAGCAAACCATGTCTCACAGAATGCACAGAAACCCACAGAAAAGTTTTTTGAATTCCGTGGAATTCTGTGGAATCTGTGAGAAACAAATTTACTGGTGAAATTCCGGATAATCGTATTAGGTAATTAAGGTATTGTCAGATTCGTAGATAAGATCACTTCCTCATTCAAAATCCAGCATTCTACATTCCTTGTTGATGAGCCCATTTGCAGATCCATTACCAATCAAAAACTGAAGGCTTAACATTGGCCCTGACCAATCATGGCCCCCCTCTGTTCCATAGAATGTCATTTTTAGCCCTTGCCTAACTCTGCATTTTATGAAAGATCAAAATCATGCTCAATTCTTTCAAAGCCCACAAAACGAAAAAAGACGATACAAAATTTTATTTTAGATAAGACTAAATATTTTTTTCTATTAATATAATCTATAATTTCGTGTATCTAAATAAATATTTTAGAAAACCGAAAATACCAAATGAAACAAACAATTACCGTTTTAATAGTTCTCCTTTGCACTTACATCCCCACTTTTGGCCAGCACACCAGTACCATTACAGGGCAGGTCAGTATTGAGGCCGATGCCCCGGTGTATGCTGCTGTACAGATAACAGGAACTGATTTAGGCACCATGACAGCTGCCAATGGGTCATTTAAGATTGATCGTGTACCAGCCGGAGAGGTAGAACTTAAAATTAAGCTGATGGGGTACCAAACCCTTCAGCAAAAGCTCACCACCCAAGCCGGAAAAACGGCGCACGTACAAATCACGTTGAAGGAGGACAAACTAAACCTCAACGAGGTCGTGGTCAGTGCAACCCGATATGAACTGGACAGAAAGGAGGCCCCTGTGGTCGTCAACGTACTTAGCCCCAAGATTTTCAACGCTACTCAATCCCTTGCCCTTTCGGATGGGCTCAATTACCAACCCGGAGTACGCGTGGAAACCAATTGTCAAAACTGCGGATTTACCCAGGTAAGGCTAAATGGACTGGAAGGCGCCTATTCACAGATCCTCATCAACAGCCGGCCCATTTTCAGTGCACTCAACAGCGTATACGGCCTGGACCAGATTCCTACCAACATCATAGAACGTGTGGAAGTGGTCAGAGGGGGAGGTTCTGCACTCTATGGTTCCAATGCCATTGCAGGCACCATTAATATCATCACCAAAGAACCCGTCGAAGACACCTGGCAGGTCAGTTCCAATGCCGCTTTAATTGACGGAAAAGTACCGGACAATATGTTGAATTTCAACGGCTCCTTTACCAGCGAAGACCTTAAAACAGGGGTAACGTTTTATGGCATGTTCAGAAACAGGGGAAGCTACGATGCCAATGGCGACGACTTCACCGAAATCACCAGTTTGGAAAACAACACTTTTGGCATGAAGTCCTTCGTCAAACCTACTGAATTCAGTAAGCTTACTCTGGACTTCAGTGCGATCAAGGAATACCGGAGAGGGGGCAATCTACTGGATTTGGCGCCCCATTTTACAGACATTACCGAAGAACTTGACCACAATACTGTCATTGGAGGACTTACCTACGAACTGTTCAGCAAGGATCGAAGGAACAAATTCTCTACCTACATTTCAGCACAGACCACCCAGCGGGACAGCTATTACGGTGGCCTGGGAGGTGGCCGCACCAAACCTGACAGCACGCTTGCTTCCAATGCCTACGGCAATACCAAAGACCTTTCGGTGGTTTCCGGAGCCCAATTCTCCAGAAACTTGAGCAATAGGGATGTGTTCATTGTCGGAGCAGAATACCAACATAGCGGTGTGGAAGACATCATTGCCGGCTATAACAGGCTCGTTGATCAGCAGGTCAATTCCATCGGACTGTACGGTCAATATGAATGGAAGCCCTCCGAGCGCTTTACCGCCCTGGCCGGCGGAAGGCTTGACCAGACTTCCGTAAACGGGAACTATCAAGTAGGCGACATCACAAGAAGTTCCGATGTCACTACGCAGGTTTTCAGTCCCAGGTTCAACATTCTTTATGACCTTAGGGAGGATGTACAGTTGAGAGGCGGTTATGCCCGTGGCTTCAGGGCTCCTCAAGCCTTCAATGAAGACCTTCATATTTCCTCCGTTGGCGGGGAACCTACGTTTGTAATCCTCTCCGACGAATTGAAAACAGAGCTCTCCGATGCCTACACCTTATCCCTGAACTATTCCAGTAACTTGGGGGACACCCAAATGAGTTTTCTTGCCGAAGGTTTTTATACAGATCTCAAAAGACCATTTACCACGGTAAGCACCGGAGCCACCCTACCTAACGGCTCTATCCTGGAAGAAGTCCGCAACGGTACAGGCGCCTATGTGAGCGGAGGAAATTTTGAGCTCAGCTTGGCCCCTTCCTCTGACCTGGTATTCCAGGCCGGAGGTACAGTACAGCAGTCTCTCTATAAAGACGAGCAGGCACTCTTCGAACCAGAAGAAGACAATGAAGCCGAGCCGGCAGTAATTACCGACCGTTTTGTCCGCACGCCAAATGTATACGGCTACCTTGCCACCAACTGGTCAGTAAATGAGCACCTGGCGGTAGATTTGACGGGGACATACACCGGAAGCATGATCGTACCGCATGTGATAAGCGAATCAGGATATTTGGAACTGGTGAACAGCAAGTCCTTTGTGGACACCAACCTAAAGCTATCCTATCACTTTGACTTGCTGGAAGACTTCCACCTGGAGCTTAGCGGAGGCGTTCAAAATATGTTCAACAGTTATCAGAATGATTTTGATCGGGGCGCATTAAGGGATTCCAACTTCATTTATGGACCTGCCCGCCCACGAACTTACTTTCTGTCTGTAAAAATCGGTAACTTTCATTAGTAAACCCATGTAGGGATTTTCCGAAATGCGTTGGCATTAACCGGAGAATCCCTTTTAAGCGCACAAACATGAAGATAACCCTATATACAACGCTCCTTTTAGTGCTTTTAGGCTCCCCTAACCAGCTTAAGGCCCAAGACGAACCGAGCATAGAGTGGCTATCCTTTGAGCAACTGGAAGAGGCACTTGCCAACGAACCTAAAAAAGTATTCATCGACTTCTATACGGACTGGTGCAGCTATTGTAAAAAAATGGACAAAAAGGTCTTCACCCGACCGGAGGTAATCAATGCCATCAACGAATACTTTTATGCCGTAAGGATGGATGCAGAAAACAGGGACAGCATCACATTCGAAGGACAGGTATTTTTCAACCGATTAGCCACGGACAAAAGGCCTGGTGTGCATGACCTGGCCTTATTGCTGGGGCAAAGAGACGGTCAGTTTGCCCCTCCTACCTTGTTGGTTCTGAATGAAGATTTTAAAATACTGGACAGGAAGTTTGAATACCTCTATAGTGAAAAACTACTCCGCTGGTTAAAAGGATTTGAATAAAGAAAGAGATCAAACGGGTTTACCCACGATCTTTCCTCCAAGATAAGCCATGGGGATATAGGCTACTATCAGATCCAACGCGATAAACCAGGCCGGAGAGGGTATCATAAATACATTGCTGATCCCTCCCACCAAAAAGAAGGCTCCCACCAACAGGGCCCATCTCAATTTATTATTGGCCGCTATCAATGCTGCAAGATAGGCTCCGGCAAAGGTTCCCAGCGCATGGGCCAGAAAAGGCATAATATAATGTCTGGGCTGAAAAAGATGAATGGACTCCTTTAGCCCTTCCATGGTAGTGACATCTGCCCCTTCAGGAGGAGTGATAACCATCCCGCTGATCATTATTATTCCCATATTCACCAAACTCCCCACTAAAAGCCCGGCCAATACGGCGATGATATTTTTTAGAACTGGTTTCATCTAGGATTCTTTTATCTAATAATACTGATAATTTCAGACAAAACCATGAATTTATCACGCCCCATAAGCCGGTAAAACAAGAAAGCCATCCGAAGAGGATGGCTTTCTTTACAGAATATAGTTATCGGCTCAATTAATTTCTAATCTGCCCATTACCAAATACATAATATTTATTGGTCACCAACTGTTCCAGCCCTAAAGGCCCACGGTGGTGGAGCTTGTCCGTACTAATTGCCAGTTCGGCTCCTACCCCCATTTGTCCGCCATCGGTAAACCGGGTGGATGCATTGTGATAAACCGCCGCACTATCCACTTGCTCCATAAATTTGGCCGCTTTGGCCTTGTCTGCAGTAAGGATGGTGGCGGAATGTCCTCCGCTATATTTGTTGATTTTATCGATTACCTCATCGAGGTCCTTGGCTTTTCCCACTAGTGCCTTTAGTGCCAAAAACTCCTCATGCCAGGTATCTTCAGAAGGAATGGCCTTCGCCCCTTCCAGACTGGAAAGAAGCTCCTCTTCCGCCAGTAGCTCCACTTTGTGATCGGCTAGCTCTTTGGCCAATTCTTTCAGCTTGGCATCAAAATCAGGCAGTTTTTCATCCACAAGGATTTTATCCAAAGCATTGCAAGCGGAAATTTTATGGGTTTTGGCATTAAGGATCACTTTCTTGGCAACTTCCCAATCCGCATCCTCAGCCACATAAGCAAAATTGTTTCCACGACCACTCACCAAGACAGCACATTGGGCGTGCTCTTTTACAAAGGCGATCAATCGCTCTCCTCCACGAGGTACAATCAGATCCAGTTTTTCCGTAGGATTCTTCAAGAAGGCCTGGGTCTGCTCCCTATTGAGGGTAAATAACTCTATCCAATCTTTGCTCAATCCGTTTTCCTCCAAAGCCTCGTGCCAACACTCCACCAAGGCCTTATTGGAATTGACCGCTTCTTTACCTCCTTTAAGCAAAATTTTACTATTGGCTTTGAAAGCAAGTACAGCAGCTTCAATGGTTACATCCGGACGGGATTCATAAATGATCATGATGGTCCCAAAAGGAGCGGTTTGGTTGACGATCTCAAGACCGTTTTCCAAATTCCTTTTGGAGATGACCTTCCCTACCGGATCGTCCTGATCCAAAACTTCTTGCACGGCCTGGATCATCCCATCCACTTTGGACTGATTGACCACCAGCCTGTCGTACAAGGCCTGATCATCCTTTTGAAAAGCATCCAGGTCTTGCTGGTTGGCAGCAATGATTTTATCACGTTTTTTGTCTATGATCTTGATCATGGACTTCAACACGTCATTTTTCTTTTCTGTGCTTAGTATTTTCATGTTGATTAGTTCTTTTTCGGTTCTCTGATTATCGGTTTAGGTAAACATTCCTCTCAATCGTCGGAAACCTTTGTTCCTACCTCTTTGCCGTCCACGATATCCAAGATCATGTTTTCCTTGTTTCCGTTGGCAATATAGGTCGGAATGTTTTTGCGGGCAGCTTCTTTGGCCACGTTGAGCTTGGATTTCATTCCTCCACGGCCCTCAGCTTCTCCTTTGGTGGATTCCTGAATAAAATGCTCCACGTTTTCGTCTGTGCCCACATGTTTGATGCGCTTGGTATGTTCATCGTCCGGATGACCATTAAACAAGCCATCGGTATCGGTCAGCAGAATCAACATATCCGCTTGGATAAGCTCTGCTACCAAACTGGCCAATTCATCATTGTCCGTAAAAGTGGACATGGATAAGGACACGGCATCATCTTCATTGGCAATGGGGATGATCCCTTCAGATAGTAGTCCTTCGTAGCAGTTGATCATATTCTCCCGGTGCTTTCCAGGGTCAAAATCCCGCTTGGTGGCCAGGACTTGGGCACAGCGCATCCCGTAATCTTGGAAAATGTTATAATAATGGCGCATCATCCTTGGTTGCCCCACGGCAGAAAACACTTGTCTTCGAATGATCTTGTCGGTAATATTCACCTTGTTTCCCAAGACTTCTTTCCCTGCGATCACAGAACCTGAAGAAACGAGCACGGACATGATCCCTCTCTCATACAAAGTAGCAATCTGATCGACCAATTTCTTCAACACCATATTGACAATACGGTTGTCCTTATTGGTCATCACATTGGTCCCTACCTTAATTACTATTCTTTTTGTTTCTTCCATCTTATGCGTTTCTGAATTCTTCTCCTAATTCCACTGCCCTGTTGAATGCAGCATAGGCAGCTTCTTTAATCAGTTCCTTAACATTATTGTCTTCCATGGAATCCAATGCCGCCCGTGTAGTGCCTCCTTTGGAAGCTACCCGGTCCATCCAAGCTTCCGGATCAAGATCAGAAGAACCAAACAGTTCTACTGCCCCTACAAAGGTTTGTTCTACCAGTACCCTACTGTCGTATTTAGAGAATCCCATTTTTAGCGCTGCCTCCAACATGGATTGCATGAAATAGAATACATAAGCCGGCCCACTGCCGGAAATCCCTGTGGATGCATCAATGTCATTTTCGTTATCCAACTGGACAGAACGACCGGTGGTGTCCAGTAAGTTCTGAATAGTGGAAAGCTCCAATCGGGAGACTTCGTCAGAAGCAGTAAATGAAGTCATGCCTTTTCCTACCTGGGCAGGTAGATTTGGCATGGCTCTCACCACTTTCATCCTGCCTACTCCATCTTTAATGGCTTTAATGGTAACCCCTGCCATCAAGGAAATGAATATCTGGCCTTCTCCGGTGAGTGGCTTCATGGCCGCCATCAATTCATTGGCATGATAAGGTTTTACTGCAATAAAAATAACATCAGCCAAAGGAACACAGTCTTCCAGCTTTTCGTAAACCGCAAAATGGCTGCGCTTCCTTAATTCATCTGTTTTCTCTTTTGAACTGTCAAGGATCATCAGATCCCTATCTTTTAAAAATTTTGATTTGGCTATTGCCTCGGCATAAGTTAATCCCATATTTCCTCCGCCGATTACAAGAACTTTCATAGTGTTGTTAGAAAGGTTATTTAAATTTTGTACAGGGACTATCCCCGTCAATCTTCACTACCCTATGCCACAATCATCGTGCGGGGATGCCATATTATGAAAAAAGTACTCCTTCATCAATATTTAATCCACATCTTTCCTACTTTGGCACGATTATTTTGTGGGATTTAAACAATATACACCATTATTATCACATTTATAACCATCAAACATCATTTTTTACCAGTATTTTTTTTACTGAAAAAAAATCAGTTCAATAAATCT
>NZ_BAAHAP010000090.1:0-20783 GCF_054777495.1 Echinicola sediminis
CTGCTGGCAAAATATTGGTCTTTTACAATGATCGGAAAATCATAGCGGGTGCCATCGATAGAAGTATAATCATTTTCTGCCTGCTCATAAGCAAAGAATGCATCCACATTATGTTTTCCAAAAGATCGCTTATAATCTACTTGTAAGTTGAATTGATAGGAGTTTTTGTTTCCCGCCTGAGAGCTGATGTATTCCCTGCTAGGGCCATTACTCCAGACCGTCGATTCAGGGTCTGCTATTTTCGCATTTTGGTAGTTGTTGCCTTCGGCTCCTTCTATATTCCACAGCAGATGTTTCTTTTGATAATTTTTTAACTGGTTGTTGTACCGCTCATAATTATAGGTCGCCTTTACAGACATCCCCGGTACAAATGGCAGGTCGTACTTTAGGGAAACCAAGCTGTTTTGGACATTTTCACGGTTTCTCCAATACCCGGAATTATTGATTAATTCCCCGACATTTCCCAACCACCCATAATTCCAAGGCTTGCCCTCGATATAGTGTGGGTAAAAATATTGCCAAGTTTGCAGCTTTTTCCATAGGTCTCCTAAATTATCAGAACCGTAATCATAAGGCCACCAGAATTTCTCTCTTTCAGTAGAATACTGGGACAGGTTGACATGGGCCGTTAGGTTTTCATTGAGTTTGGCGGTAACACTCGCCCGAAGGTTAAATTTATTGTACTTCAAAGGCTCCAGCCATCCCTGTTGGTCAAAATAGGTTCCTCCGGCATAGTACTGGATGTTTTCATTTCCCCCAGAAACATTCAAGGCATGTCTCTTATTGGTAGGGTCCACATAGACATCTTCAATATAGTCATAGCCATACCCCCCGTTTACGGTGGACATCCAATCGATAAATTCCTGGTCCCGGTACCAATCACTGTTCTTGGGCACCCAAGTGTTTCCCATTTTGGCTATGTCCACTCCACTCATCATCTTGGGAAGATTGGTCTGCTTTTCTATGCTATAATTGGTGGTATAATTAATTTTCGTCTTGGAATTGGAACCTGTTCTGGTTGCCACCAGAACGACCCCGCCGGCAGACCGAGAGCCGTAAAGGGCAGCAGATGCCGCGTCTTTTAGGATACTGACTTCCTGGATTTCTGTTGGATCCAAAGCATCAAAGGCCCTTTTGTCCCGGATCACCCCATCGATTACATACACAGGCGGATTACCGTTCATACTGCCCCTGGAGCGGATATTGATGTTGGAAGCCACACCGGGTGTTCCTGTTGGTGCCTGTACGTATACCCCGGACATTCGGCCTGACAATAAGGAGCTAAGGTTTGAGCTGGGAATTTCTTGCAGTTTTTCGGCCTTTAGATTGGCCACTGCACCGGTCATGCTCCTTTTGGATTGGGAGCCATATCCTACCACAACGACTTCGTTTAGCACGCTTTCGGCATCCATTTGCATCTGGATGGTCAATGGGCTATCGTCCACAATGGTGACATTTTGGCTTTCATAACCGATAAACGAAAGAACCAGCACATCACCGATGTTGACATCCAGGCTAAAATTCCCTTGGTCATCTGTAACGGTTCCCGACGTAGTTCCTTTGACCAAAATGCTGACGCCGATCATGGCTTCACCATTTTCATCTACTACCTTTCCACTGATTTTCTCAGTAGGATCAGTCACAAATTCTGCGGGTGTGCCTTCCCCTTTCAGTTCATTCCTCGCTTCAGCAGTGAGAGGCCGAAGCAAGCCACATCCCAAAATAAGGAAGCAAAACAGCACCTCCCTTATCCGAAATGTTTCAAAGTAAAATTTGTGTATCATAGTAATGAGTTTATGTTGTTCCTTTCAAATCTAGATGATATATCTTTCAAAAAATTGAGGTATCTGATCATAAACTGACAGTATATTTTCATTTTTTGCTATATTTAAATTCCATTATGACTAAAAACCATGCTTACCCTACAGGAAGAAAAGTTTCACCCCTCTCAAGGGGTATCATTTGATATTACCATCTATAACAGCCTGACGGTCAAAAATCCAGATGCCTTTCGGATACACGAAGACTTTGAGCTCACCCTGTTACTCAATTGCTCGGGGAAAAGAATTGTAGGAAACAGCGTCCAGAACTTTTACGAAGAAGACCTTTTTATCTTGGGGCCCAATCTCCCCCATATGATCATTGTCGATAAACCTGAAACCAGTAAGGCCATTTGCATTCACTTTACACAAAACTCCTTTGGAGAGAATTTTTTTCAAATGCCTCAAAATGCGACCATATTAAAACTACTCACACGCGCTTCGCTGGGACTCAACTTCTATGGGGATGAAATCCGGTCCATTAAAGAGGAGATGAAGGTCATCAGCCAGCTGGAGCCTTTTGATAAAATGATCAATTTCTTAACCATCTTGCAGAAGCTCAGCAAAACAAAAAATTATAATGTACTCACCAGTCCCGGCTATCAGCCCAGCCTAAAAAGAAAGGATACCAAAAGAATGACCATGATCTATAATTATATCATGGAAAATTTCCAGAAAAAAATCACCTTAGAGGAATTGTCCTCCCTGATCAATGTTTCTCCTGCCACATTCAATAGGTTGTTTAAGAAATCCATGAACAAGAATTTCTCGGATTTTATAGTCGAGGTTCGAATAGGACACGCCTGCAAATTGCTGATGGATACCGACCTTTCCATTTCCGAAATTTGCTATCTGTCAGGTTATAATTACATGACCCATTTCAATAGCCAGTTCAAACAATTGATGGGAAAAACCCCTAGGGAATATAGAATCGGTTTTCAATAATCCATTTCCTTTAAAATGGTGCTTGCCCCAGCCTATTGGTTTAGCATATTATGTTCCACTTTCTTATCGAATGAGCGAAGAACAGCTTCAGGAAGTTGGGCCTTTTCTACCCAATCCCTGTCTCCATAAACTCCTATCGAGGAAATATCAAAGGGTTTGAATCCTATGCGCCGAACAGTTTTTCTATCCTTAAACTCGAAATTATAATTTTCAGGGTCTACAAAATGTGGATCTGCGATAATGCTATGCTGGTCATGGTTAGTCTTTTTCCAATCCAAAAATGATCCATCATTAAAAACATAATCCTCATTTCTCGTATTCCAATATAGATTATGATCCATTTTTATATTGATTTTCTCCCAGGCCCCCTTTAATACTGTTCCTTCATTGAAAACCAGGATATTATTTACAAAATCAAAGGTTGGTGGGCTTCTACTCTGGTACATTGGGCCTGATATTGCTTGGCAAATGCAAAAATATTGTTTCGGATCACATTGCCTTTGCCAAAATGTTGATGGAAACCTCCCGTCTTTGTACTATAAACCAGGTTGTTTTCCATTACGATACCTGATGAACCTTCATCGGTATACAAGCCCCAGCCACCATAGGAATAAGCATGGATATGATGTACGGAGTTATTGTTGATAATAGTTCCCTCGGACTTGCCCAGGGTATATATTCCCGCCATATCGCTCAGCAGTGTCCAACCTATATGATGGATATGATTATTGGAAACCTTATTCCTTTTGGCATGGCTATCGGCATATCCCCATATCCAGCCCAGGGAAATACCGGTGTAATAAAAATTACCTATATCGTTATGGGTGATTTCATTATCAGAACTATGACCAACCCACACCCCCACCGCCGAAGGAAACTCCAATCCTCCGGTTTGAATAATATTGTTGTGTAAGCTGATATGCGATGTATGGTTTCTACCTTCTTGTGGTCTAAGATCTCCCAAATATATCCCTCCTCCTCCAAGATCATTCAGGAAACAGCGTTCTACCTTATTATAACGACATCCTTTACCAAACCAAAGGGCATGTTGCCCAGTCCTTGAAATTTCGCAATCCACAAAACCAATATGGTTGGCACCTTCCACCATCACAGCAGCATTGATCATAGCTGCTGCTTGATTGGGTTCGGAACCTGATCTAGGAACCTTATAGTGACAATGGCTGAAAGTAATTCCCTCGAATCGAATATGCTCCACCGTTTTCCCTGAAGTGCTATCCCCACTTATCAAAACCAAGTTTTCCAATACGGGAGCTACTACTTCTACCTGGTCAGGCTCCTCACCAGGTCGAGGCATATAATACAGGGTACCTGCTGGATTAAGGTACCATTCTCCAGCTGAATCAAGGGCAGCTGCAAAGTTTTCAAACAAGATCCTATCTCCCTTCTTAAACGGATTCCAAGGCTTCATTCCCTTTCCGGAACTGTAAATTCGGGCACTGTCTTTATCGACTTTATCGATGTGCCGTAAGGTAAAATCCCATTTGTGATAGGCTCTGAAACGTAAATTATCAAGTTCATTTTCCTGTACTCTTAAAAGTAAACTAAAATCGCGGTCCTCAAAAGAAATGGTTTGTTGCGCTTTTTCAGCCACTCTCCCACTTCCCTTTTCCCATATGGCCTGATCCACTTCCCTAATGTGTAAAAAACCTTCATTGGGTGTCCGTGCCATAGTGGCCCTTGCACCATTGACATAGAGCTGATCAAAACGCCACTTATAGAGGCGGCTTTCCGGAACATCCAGTTCCCATATGCCATCGTCATTGACCCTAAAACCGCTTAATACTTTTCCCCCACTAAAAACCGGTCGCTCGCCAGGAATCGCCTTATAGCTGATAGGAGCAAATGCCGTCCCGCCATCTTCAGAAAGCAGTTCCAAAGGTTCTGCCATCTCGTAAATGCCTCCCTTGATCAATACTGTTATGGGTTTGGTCAGCCCATTTTGCTTTTTGTACTTCCTTATGGCATCACGGGCACCAGTAAGACTTCGCAAAGGCTGTTCCTCTGTTCCCATATTATTGTCTTTACCAGCGGGGGAAACATAAAAAACAACCTCATTATCCTTGGTTTCCTGTGTAGGATTGGCCTCTGCCAATGGTGCGAAAATTAAGGTTATAAGTATAAAAAAAACATAACCTAGGCTATTGGTTAATTGACTAATGTCTATCTTTTTCATTGGTTAATCTGTTTTTCAACAAGTGTCGTTACAGTAGCGTCCCTTTTCCAGACCATTACTTTCTCTATCGCTTTCTCCGATTTCAATCTTTCCCAATCAAACCTGATGGATACCCCGGGAATATCGGGCAACCATGCTTTTCCCTGATGGTACTCGGGCATAAGCTTGTAGTAAGGTTCCATAGACGTCAGCAATGGCATCAGGTATTCACACATGGCAGCTTCATGTTGGCTAGCTACCAACTGAGCGTTCAGGCTTGGGGTCCCCCCACAGCTGAACATAAGGTCATTATCCTCGGCGAGCTTGCCCACCGCTGCCCACTCTTCCATGGAAATAATATGACCGGCTATAGGCTGTAGGTGTTGGACTCCTGCGCGGTGCAGCAAGGGAAAAACGTACTTGGTCCTTTCGGATTCACCATAAGATATCCTCATGGTCGTTTTGGAACAGATCTCCTCTATGCCCATGATATCGGCAGAATGGATAGGTTCTTCCAACCAACAGATGTCCAGGTTTTCTATCCGCTCTATAAAGTCCAAGGTCTGGTCTACCGTCATGGCCTGGTTGGTATCCACCGCAAGCCTTATCTCTCCACCCAAGGCTTTTCTTACTTTCTCAATGCGTTTTGCATCCTTGTCCAGATGACTGGCCAGATGGCCTCCTGCTTTGATTTTTACCGTGCTGTACCCTTCATTTTTATAGGAAAGGCATTCTTCGATAAGCGCTTCATCACTAAGGGCCACACTACCTCCTGAAGCATATACATGTACCCAATCCCGCTTTGCACCCAGGTATTGGTGTAAGGCTGTTCCCTTACGACGGGAGGCAATATCATAAAAAGCCCTATCCAGGTTTCCCAAAGCCATGGAAGCTCCGCCCCGAAAACCTTCGTTTCTTATCAGCCAAAACAGTTTTTTATAAATATCGGTATAGCTGGACTCCTCCAGTTTTAAAAGAGATGGAGAAAAAATCTCTTTCAATAGCGGTATTCCGGATACAGGAAACTCTACTTCTCCTTCATGGCCCGATTCATCCACCAAGGTCAAAATAGCCATATGGTAATGGGAAAACGGTCCCATGCTGGCATCGTAAAACGGTTTGGCCAGTTTAATGGGCTTCAGCACCGTACACCTTATTTCCCTTATGCGAAACCGCTCTTTATGTATATTGTTCATTTATCTTATCGATTAACATCCCCATTTAACATTGCTTGCAAAGGCTTATCCAGAGGACCTTTTTTAAAATCACTGATGGTGGATTTTAATTGGCTTAGTCCGGACGGCCCCACCACCACCTTGTCCACGATATCCTTGTTCAGTAAAAATCGATGGGCCAAACTGGAGAGCTCCATTTTATGCTCTAGGGCCAGGACATACAATTCCCGGGCTTTTTGGATATGGGCCTTGGTTAACCACAAAGGCCTGTTCTTCACAAATTCTTCCAACCTTTGGCCGAGCAGGCCCATCATCAAAGGACTCCCTTCATATATTGCCAAACGATGTTTTTTGTAATAAGGGAAATCTACCTGTTCCGCCTTTCTCTCCACAAGATTGTATCCATTGAAATCCATCACCACATCAAAATGCCCGCTTTCCACATATGCTTTTAGAAACAGTGGGGCACCTCCCCCTAATCCTACTTTTTTCACCAGGCCTTCCTCTTTGAAACAGGTCAAGAGATCCATTATCAACCCCAACTTTTTCTTTGGTATCAATTCAGGTTCATGGAGAAATAGCAAGTCGATTTGCTGCAGATGAAGTCTTTCAAGGCTTCTGTATAAACTTGTTTTCAGGTGCTCCGGCTCATAATCCGTCAGTCCCAGTTGCTCAGCAAGCCCCCTTTTCTTTCCTATTTTGGTGCTGATCATAGGAACTTGGCCTTTCCACTGCTTTAATGCCTTGCCAACTATTGCTTCCGCATCCATATAGGCAGGTGCGGTATCAATATGGCCTATGCCCTGTTCCAGACCATAGAGGATGGCCTCAAGTGATTCCTCCTCGTCTATGGTACCCCAGACACCTCCCAAACCTGCCGTACCTAATACCAACTTATCCAACATCTCCCCTTTCAATGATCCATTTATTTTACCTGATTAAACTCATATATTTTCTCCAGCTTTACCCATTTTTGCCCCTCTTCCACTCCTGGTAAGCCTTTTTGGAAACTGTCCATTAGCTCTTGCCACTCTTCGACCTTGGGGTGTGATCCCCTGCTGAGCTGTCCCATACTGTCCAAGTCTGCTCCTTTGGGCACCCTTATGGTCATGGTAATAGAATTGCCGAACATGTACAGACGGATTTGTTGATAACCTGCCTTTTGGAATCCGGCTTCCACTTCCGGCCAGATATTTTGATGGTATTCCAAGTATTTTTGAGAGATCCCGGGATCATCTGCCAGGCGAACCCCGAATACATATTCCTCATAGTCCATCTCCAGATGCTGTTCTTTTTCTTCTTCCTCACATGAACAGAATAGTCCCAATGTGATGAGGAATAGGCAGTAGATTTGGATATTTTTCGTTACCATTAAATTTACCTTTATCAATTGAAGAAAATATAAAAGCCCAGCATAACCACTGCCAAGACTCCCCATAAAATCCATACTTGGGCACTGGAATACCCCTTTGCCCCTCCCTTTTCCTCCCTCAGCACAGGAAGGGCTTTATCATAAACCGGCTTGGTTACTAACGAAAGCAGCACCATGGCCGTCAGCATGATCAAAAATAAATAAAAGGATAACGAGAGAAAGTTGGGCCAATAACCTTCATAAGGATAATTACTAAAATAAGTAGTTCCTACCAATAATGATAATCCCCCTCCTCCCAGCAGGGTAATCTCAGCTGCTTTGGGTGTGGCCCGCTTCCATAAGGTGCCCACCAGAAAAACAACCGCCAGCGGAGGAGCAAAGAAGTTCAGCAGCCCCTGGGAGAGCTCAAACAAGCCTTTGCCCAACAGGGAAAAAAGCACCGATAGCAGGACCGCTAATAGAGCAGCGGAAACGGTCACGATTTGCCCTACAAGCTTGACTTTAGACTCGCTTACGTCAGGATAATATTTCTTGAACACGTCTATGGTAAATACCGTGCTGAAAGAGTTTAATCCCGCGGCAATGGTATTGATCAGTGCAGCCAACATCACCGCCACCATCAGGCCAATCATCCCCACAGGTAACACCCCCGTCACTATCCTAAGATAAGCTTCATCAGCATCTTTCAGTCCTGGATATAATACATAGGCCATGATTCCCGGGAGGATAAAAATCACGGGCATCAGGATTTTCAGAAAGGCGGTAAACAATACGCCCTTTTGACCCTGCTCCTCATTTTTTGCTGCAAGTACTTTTTGGACAATCGTTTGATCCGTACAAAAGAAAAATATGGCCACGACTCCATAGCCAAACACCACGGCATGCCAGGGGTAATGGGGATCGTCAGTAGGCTTGAGCAAATTCCAAAAACTCTCGGGTACCCCGTGGTATAAATTATCAAAACTGCCTATTTTAAGGAATGCCAATAAGGTTAAGACAGCAGAACCAAGCAGTATCAAGAGAGATTGAAAAACATCTGTCCGGACCACTGCACTCAAGCCGCCTATAGCGGTATAACTCACCGCCACTATTGCGATACCTATAACCGACAAATACAAAGGTATGCCCAAGGCCTGGGCAATGATCAGGCCGCCTGCATAAAGGGTGCAGCCCAGCCAAATAAACACGATGGAGACCAGGGAATAATAGGACAGATAGGCGTGCGCTCTTTTTCCATACCTTAGATCCAAGAAGCCCGGCATGGTGCTGATCTTGTTTTTTTGATAATGGGGTACAAAGACCATGGCCAAAACCATCATGTAAATCCAGGCCATCCATTCAAAATTGGCCCCTACCATCCCCTGCTTATATGCAAGCCCGGCAAAGCCTATCAACATCATGGGACTTACATTGGTGCTAAAAAGCGAAAAGCCGATCTTGGGCCAGGTCAAATCCCTTCCGCTTAGAAAAAGGTCCTCAGCGTTCTCTTTCTTTTTGTTATTCCAAAAGCCTATCAACAGTAAGGCCCCCAAATATAATCCGACCACTGAAATATCGATTTCTGAAAGGGTAAGCTTTTCGATCATTAGGACTGTTTTTCAGTTGCTATGTTTGGCTTTATTTTCCAATTATATTGAATTCGGGAAATCGGGTCATTTGGACAGTTTTCCTTGAACTTCAAAAATAAAGGGTATCGGTTGGAGATAATCAGTCTATTCGTTCAAAAACATACACTATATGATCATTTGATTATTTTAAAGACAAAAAGCATGATGTCATCACCCTGACGGCGTAATGACAGGTCAACATGGATATTGCGGATCTTTACCAAGCAAGGAGGCAAAGGATAGATATTTTAGTAACTTATCGGCCGGTTTTTGGGATGAAAAATTAATGGCACAAGGAACTAATACAGATCAATCAGCTGCTTAATATGAATAAAAGTTCTGAAAACTGTCGTTATAGTTTAGGAAATCCTATTATCAATACACCAACCTTTTAGTTTCTACCATGAGTATGGAAAACAACAAAAACCAAATCGGAAGAAATGCCCTTATTGTTGCAGTTATAGGACTGGTATTGGTTCAGGGCCTGTTGTATTATGGCCTTCTTGAAAACAAGTTTTGGCATGTGCTCTTGTCGGGATTTGAGGCGGCCACAGTAGGCGGTATTGCCGATTGGTTTGCCGTAAGCGCCCTTTTTCATGAAATCCCCATCCCTTTGGTAAGCAGACACACCAATATCATTGTGAAAAACAGGGGGAAACTTACTGAAGGAGTGGTGGACCTGGTCACCAAAAAGTGGCTTTCCCCGGAAATTATCAAAGAAAAAATATCGGATGTTCCCATCGTTGAGAAGGTTTTACAGTCCCTCAAGGCTCCCCAAAACAACCAGCGGATTTTGGTTTTTATCAGGGAGGTGACAGGCCGCATCACTTCAAATTTGGATGACCCCGATGTAACGAAAATTCTTCAAAATCTTCTCAAAGATCAGCTAAAGGACATAGATCTCGGCGCACCACTTGGTAATTGGCTAAAAAAATCCATTGAACAAGGTGAGCATCACCAGGTCTGGGAAATACTGTTGGAAGCAGCTGAAAAAACCATCCAAGATGAGGCCACCCGAGCCAGCTTAACAAATGCCTTGGAGAATTTGATCAAAGAATACAAAGAAGAGGGATGGCTCAAAAAGCTGATGATCAAGGTTTCGGAGATTACCGGTGCTATTGATAATGCATCCATAGTAGACAAAGCCATAAATTCCATGGAAGCCGTACTGAAGGAAGCGAAGAACAATCCTTCCCATGCAATTAGGAAAAAGTTTGATGCCCACCTGCTCCGCTTCGCTGAAAACCTGATCATAGGGGATCCTGAAACGAGCCAATTGCTGAATGGTCTAAAGCATAAATTAGCGGAAAATGCAGCAAGCTACCCCATTATACAGGGTATACTGGCCAAATTCAAAACATCCATAACCGCTCAACTAAGCCAGTCCGATTCCCCTGTCGTTGAAGTAATTAAAAGAAACCTGGACAAGGTGCTGCTGGAACTGGAAACAGATCCTTCGATGCAGAAAAGAATGGATTCCTGGATCAAAGACAGCATAGAACAATTGGTTGTCAACTATCACCATGAAATCGGAGAAATGGTCAGGATGAGTCTGTCGCGGCTAAACGATCTTGAACTGGTCGGTCAAATTGAAGAAAAAGTAGGGAATGACCTTCAATACATAAGGCTAAACGGAGCCCTGGTCGGTGGCTTTGTAGGCTTGGTCATTGCCCTGTTCCGGCTTTTGCTCGGCTAGCATTTTTGGGTTTAATAATACTCCATTCTCTTGTTTCAAAATAGGATAAGGCAGCACCTCTCTGTAGAGGTACTGCTTAGAATACTTAGTACCAAAATGGATTCAGGAATCGATTGTCCCGACTACTCCACCGAGTTGTTCTTTGGGTTACCTTGGCTTCTGTGGAGCGTTCAGGCCCTATCCAAATCTTTTTCAATGACAAAAACCACCCTGAACTCATCAAAATCCACCATATAATATGCGACTATTCCATCGCCAACGATCTTGACAGTGCCCTGACTTCCCTCGTTGAGGATTTCCTCTCCAAAAGTCAAATTCCTTATGGTCTTCACCCTATCACCTACTTTAAATTTCATAGCTCTAGTTCTTTCATTCCGTGCTTAGATTGTTTTTATAAACGGCATAGGCCTTTTTAATGACCAATACCGCTCTTTTCTTTTCCTCATTTTCGGCATCATCACTGTTAAGGATAAGGCTTTGACTTCTGAGGATGGTCATAAACGCAGCTGTTTCCCGTTGAAATGCCCTTTCCTGCTCGCTGAGCTGTTGGCTTTTTAGTTCATTATCATACCCGCTTGTCAATTCAAATGAAGTTTCCTCAGGTTCGGTGCCCGTGTTTTCTCCCTGAGGAGGGGCATTACTTATAGGGACACCTGAAGCATAAGTGAGGTATTTTATCCCTTGATTAAGCACTTTAAAGGAGGTCTTGATGGATTCGCCTGCATCCATTCTAACTCCCTTTACCGTAAAGGAACCGGGAGACTCCATCTTGACAGCAATATCTGCATTGCCAAAAAATGTCCTAACAGCAGTTTTGTTATACCTGGCTTTGATGCCTCTAGTTTTTTCCTTGTAGTCAGGATCCCTGATATCCACATTGGCTTTGTATTTTCTCCAATACTTTCCGGGTGCTTTGGCGATCAAAGAAGCATATCTATCAGATGAAATGGAGGCACCAAAAGAGGTATGCAGGTTTTTGGCAAGAATCTTTTCATAATCAAATTTCTCCATCATCTTACTCAATTCCCTCTCATCTAACTTTTCTTCGGGAGGGAGCAGACGGTTTAAATCCTTCAAAAAGCCATCTTCGATTAATTGGGTATAATCTCTTAAATAGCTTCCCGCTTCGACTTCCAAACCTTTCGCATTCACCAAAGCCGTTTTTTCTTCTTCAGTTCCTACTTTCTCCAGCTCTACCAATGCTTCTTGATAATGTTGATGTGCCTCAGTTAAGGAGCTTTTCAAGGAATCCATATATCCCTTAAGAAAATAAGCCCTGTTTTCTACGGCAATATGTTCCTTTCCAACTTCAACAATCAGTTTTGTCAATCTTTGTTCTACATCATTGACGATTTTATCACTTCCGGTTACTGCTAAATTGTGCTCCAACCTTGCTTTGGCTTCACTTGCCTGATGTAACTTGTATTCCAGTGATTCTTTAAACTCCAAGTGGTCGAATACATCCACAGTCATCTTCATACTGGAATAGCATGAAGTCATCAAAAACATGCTGATCAAAATGATGATCGAATTGATAGTAATTTTCATGATAACGGATTTTAAATTAAAAAATAGGACTTATCGGAAGCGTAAGTTTCTGGAATAATCAAGAAAAAGATCGAGATAGGCCTTGGAGTTTTCCAAATTTGCGGTATCGAGGTTTAAAATGATCTCATCGCCCAGATGCTGCATCTCGGCTTTTTGTGCCATAAGACTTTCTTCTTGGGAGCTTAATTTGGCCTGTTCCCTTTCTACATCCTTATTAACCAGTTTGGCCACCATTTCCAAGACCCGTTCATTTTCTGCAAAGCCTCCGATCTGCTCGGCTACGATATCTGAATTTGTTGACAGCAGAAAAAGCATTCTCTTGTTGGCTAGAGATTCCGCCGTTTGGCCGGGCTTAAGTTTCGATAAAGGCTTTTCAGCTATCTTAGCAGAGTCCGGTCTGGCTATTTCCCCAAAATAATAGTCCACGGCATTTTCATCGAATGCCCCGGACATGTACCGGGAACTGGACAGCAGCGCTATCTGCTTGATCTTTAACCTGTAATAATTCTCCCCTTCTTTAAAATAATGGAGCTCTTTCGAAGATTGACAGCTCACCATGATTATGGCCAGCAATAAAAGTAAGTATCTCATTTTCTTTTCGTTTAATTAAAAGTAACGAAACTCAGCCTTACAAAAAATACCCCTTTCAGGGTATTTTTATAGGTATTATAAAAAATTACTCCCCACGTAACAAACCTAGAACCATTCGACTAAAATGGCACATGTGTTCAGTGGCTATTAATTCTATCCTGATAAACTAATTATTCCTTAAGGCATGTATCAATTCTTCCTTGTTCATTTTACTGCGGCCGTTGATACCTACTTTTTTCGCTTTTTCATAAAGCTCTTTTTTTGTTCTGCTTTCGTATTCCACTCCCCTTCCTTCTTCCATTTTTGATTCAAGGGTATTGGCGATCCTTGCGGCCTTGGTTTTACTGTAGCCCTTGTCTCTTAGGGCCTCGTACTGTTCGGGATTCTTGAGACGGCTGTTCTTTTCTTTTGGCATCATCTGTTGGGTTTATATTGCTGTTTATAAATTTATACGATTATCCGGAATTACACCAGTAAATTTATTTCTCACAGATTCCACAGAATTCCACGGAATTAATAAACCTTTTCTGTGGGTTTCTGTGCATTCTGTGAGAGATTGTTTGCTAACTTAGAGCTACTGGTGTCTTTGCGGATATACATATAAATTTATTAACGTTTGGAATTTGTTTCAAATCCTCCTGTCTACTTATTAACTTAAAATTCTCTATTTGGGCCATTGAATTATGATAAAGAGGTAAAAAAACTGTAGGGAAAGAATTGACCGACAATTCAGTCCATTCTTTCCCTACGCCTTCCATTTCAACTTAAGCCTTTTTTATAAAACGCTCCACCTCTTCCTTGGTTTTTCCAATTCGTTTTTGAATCCTTCCGACCAGTTCATCCTCTTTTCCTTCCACGTAGGTCAGGTCGTCATCGGTCAGATTACCGTATTCTTGCTTTAGCTTGCCCTTAAGGACATTCCAGTTTCCTTTGATTTTTTGAGTTACTTCGTTCATGGTTTTTTGTTTTTTGGTTCACTAAAATCAAGCGAAGATCATACCAAGAACAAAAAAAACATGACTCTCACACAAGTATTAACGCATTATCTGTTTCCAATTTAAGATGGAACTGTCTTTCAAAAGAACGGTGACCTGATACACCCCTTTGGGAAGCCTGAGCAGTAACTCGGCCAGTTTTTCGGAGATGTTGTCACAGGGCTCCATGTAAACCGCATTGTTCCCCAAGTGGTTGTTGATCATGACTTCTTTAATGTTCTCCTTAAGCGCTGAGGGAAGATGGATAGTTAAACCACCTGCAAGGTGAGGGTTGGGATACATATAAAACCGATCCGTAGTAGTCCTATTTTCAGATTTGAGGCTGATGACCTCACTGACATCCACTCTTCCCTGTTCGTTTTTTGCTTCAATTTTATAATAAACCCGCTGATTAAAGGGACCTGAAGGATCTGCATAGCTATATTCCCCCACTTCCTTTGCTTCACCTTGAATTTCACCAATTATTTTCCAGGATTTCAGCCCATCACTTGATTTATAAATGGAATAAAACATGTGCTGGTAGTTTTCAGCAAAGCCCCATTCGATGACATTTCCTTTTAAACCACTTTTTCCATTGACCTTCAGCCATAAGTTGGGAAGGACTTTATAAGGTTCGGTAGATGCTGTATCCCGGTTATTGGACATTTTTGGATCAGCAAGGTCCCCGAAAATAGCCGCAATATTCTCATAATCTTCGTTTCCGTTTACGGTGGCGACAATGGTCAATGTTTCGGTTTGAAGCCCGGACATTGCTCCCAAATCCCACACTCCTGTGTTTTGATCGTATGTTCCGGATGAACTTGAATGACTTTTGTAGATGTAGCCTGAGGGTAAATTATCCAATAAGGAAACCCCGGTATTATTCCCCGGCCCCACGTTTTGGGCCTGCAGTGTAAACTCCACGTCCGAGCCGAGCTCAGGCTGTTCATTATCAACAGTTTTTGTTACCGCCATGTCTGAGAAGGTAGTGCTTACAGCAACGATCCAGCCATCTTCTGTACTACTGCTTCCCCAATTTGTGGTACTTTGACCACTTTGTCCACGGGTATACACCTTAAAAGTAACCGTGGTAATGTCCTCGCCCTCAAGCAGAATGGAACCATGCGCTGCCCCACTCGAATTAGCCCTTGGATTGGCGGCCGTATTAAGTATGTCATTTCCACTTACCTGAAAATTGGTATTACCGGAGAGCCGCTGAACAGTGATCCCGGAAGTGATCAATTCCAGTTCTGCTGTACAGCCTATACTGGAGAAAGAAGCTCCCAAGCCTGAAAAATGCACCACTGGATCAGTCACAGGCATATTGAATGTCAACGTTAGATCATGCATATAGTATTTTCCCGATACCGGTTGCCCGTTCAGGCTGGAAACACCATGGGCAATCAGCACTCCCCTATTATCGGCAATGGAAATACCCGTTCCTGCCGCATCATCAGGCAAGGCGGTGAAATTGGCGTTTGAAGGGCTGCTAAGGTAGTTGATGGTGGGATAAAGTAAATCCGATGTATTATTCCCAAAATACCAACCTATCACCGAGGAGGGATTATTGGAATCACCGGAATTGCCGTTGGTATTATGAGGATGTGACGGATACTGGTCGTTTTCCAAACTAATGGTGACCATTAAATTTTCAGTATAGTCCACAAAAGTATTACCACTGGGGTTATTCGTATTGGTATGCAAATAGATGTCCACTGAACTTGTAGGTCCATTGCCCGTGGGGTTGTTCGTCAATCTTCCCATCTCAATAGAAGGATTGGTCTGGGCACTCCCCATCGTTACATAAAATCCAAGAATAATACTGAATAGGTGATATTTAATTATTCCCACTTTCATAAATTGCCATGAATCCCAACCAACATGTCTTCCCTTTACCGTATTTGAAAGACCTGATTTACAGCAATAAAGCAAAAACCATAATCTTTTCAAATAGGCTTATTTACGTAACATTTTAGTGCTATATAATTACATTATTGAGAGCATGTAAATTGATTATGGCTTGTGGTAAATAACGTTTATTTTAGTTTATACTATTTTTAGGCAGCTTATTTTGGAATTGAACTGTACTTACACATTGTGGTTAACAAAGAAAATTTTTCCTTTTAATAGTTCAATTATCTAAACGTGGCATCTTACAAAATTTGACTAGGCCCTTCTAAGGAAAGAAAGTAAAAATAAAACAGCTGCTACTGCCAAAACCAAATGAATCAGTGCGCCTGCATCATAGACAAATGCTCCCAAAACCCAACTAATCAGCATAATAACTACAATAAGATATAATAGATTTCTCATGGCTCTTGAATTATGATATTAAACATCGGATTTATTTAAAGTACCTGCTAATCACCTTTAGCAGTGAAGGGTAATATCAGACGGCAAAGAAATACGTCTCCCTCTGCTACTTATTCTTATCAAAGCGGTTTTCGATTTCTTTCAACTTGTCCTTGAATTGTTTTTTTATTTCTTTTATTTCATCGTAAATCTCATTCCTGACTTCTTCAGAAGATTGCTGAAATTCTTTGGCCTTTTCACCAATGTCATTAATTTTTGATTCTGCTTCACTAATGAGCTTATCAAACTGAGCTCCTTCATCTCCCTGGATCCGGTCCTGCCTTTCAGCTTTGAGTTTTTTAAGGTCTTTGTCAAGATTTATCCTATCTTTTTCAATATCCTCGTAACTCGGCTCAAACACGTCAGAATCCGTTATACTTGGGCCAGGTGCTACAGTACCTGGAGGCTCTGAAACCTCCCTGTTTTCCCGTTTACTTTTTTCACAAGCTGTCAGCAACAAAAAAAGCGTTATACCAATGATTAAACTTATGTTTTTCATGATTCTTCCTTTTTGTTAGTACACGTAAAGCTTTTCTCAGGCTTTTAATTATAAAATAACCAAGTTGAAGTTAGCTCTAATTGAGATTTATCGTATTACACTATTCCTTTAATTTTTTATAGGATTTTCAGGTCTCTTTTGGAAAAATAATAGTAAAAACAGTTCCTTGATTCGGTTTAGAAGAGGCAATAATCTTTCCCTGATGGTTATGGACAATCTTTCTACAAATGGCCAAGCCAATACCGGTGCCTGTAAAATCAGCTTCAGCATGTAGCCTGCGGAAAGGTTCAAAAATAGTTTCGGAAAATTCTTCATCAAATCCTATTCCTTCATCCCGCACACATATTTTGATCAGGTCCTGTTCCTTTGAAAAAACAGTACCTACTAAATCTTCTGGAGTAACCGTCTCCTGATAAATAGAAATTAACGGAGGGGTGTCTTTTTTGCTGTACTTTAGTGAATTGCTGATAAGATTATTAAAAAGTTGGACAATTTGAAAGGGAATAACCCTGGCATTGGGAAGGGCCCCCACATTGATTTTTGCATCTTTTTCGCTTATTGCATAAGCCATATCCAAAATCGCTTTGTTCGCCAGTTTTTGAAGAGATTCAATCCGGAATTCGTCTTTAGCCCTGCTTACCCTGCTAAAATCCAACAGGTCCAAGATCAGCTTTTGCATCCGTTCAGCAGATTTCTGAATTTTCCAGAAGTTATTCATGATTTCTGAAGATAGCCCATTAGCATTTTCCTCTATCCTGCTGATAAAAATTTGTATCTTTCTCAAAGGTTCCTGCAAGTCATGACTTGCTATATGGTTAAATGAAGAAAGTTCTTCATTAATTTTTTTTAACTCTTCGTTCTGCTGCTTTAACATTAAATCTGTGTTTCTTTATGATGTTACGTCAATCAAAACGATAATCATTATTTTTCCCCAGGGCTCTTCCAGTATTTGCTTTTGGGAGTTGACGTAAATAAAGTTGCTGGATTTTTGCAATAATCTAAAACTCACCTTATCCTGAATTTTCCCACTTTTCGAACAATCGAAATAACCTTCAAGTATTTCTAGGTCCTCTGGATAAACATACTTTTTCAATTGATCAATGTTTTCAATGCACTCTTCGTTATTCAGCTCCAATAGCTTTGCCATATTATTGCTAAGGGTAAGCGATAAGGAGTTGCAATCCATTGAGATGCTGCCCATATGACCAATCGCTTCCGCATTGCTATAGGCATTGTTTTGAATGGTCAGTTCTTTATTTAACTTTTCAAGTTTTTCTCTTGATTCAACAATTTTGGTCAAATCTTTATTGACACCAATTACGGTAGTATTTCCATCAGTATCATGAAACATTTGGACAGCCAGTCTCAAACATTTTTCCTCTTTAGCCTTAGTAAGGATTCTAATATCAATGGGGGCTACTTCTAAGCCATGCTTTAGGTCTTTTATTATACGCAGTGCTATTCCCCTATCTCCTCTGTGGATATGCCTGAAGAAAAAGGTAAAGTCCGGCTTGATCTCATGAGGAGAATAGCCCAAAATTCTGTGTTGATTATTTGAAAAATAAAGTTCTTTAGTGGTCAGGTCAAATTTCCAGTGCCCAGTTTCGGCCATAGCTTCCGCTTTTTCAAAAATTCTTTGATTCATTTCCAACTGATGAACCGACAATTTCTTTTTTTTGAGATCATGGTTAATTTTGAAATAGGCAGTGGTAAAAAGCAATAATGAAAAAAAGAAAGTAATCACTATAAAATAGGGCGACACCCTATTTCTTTGATCCCTATAGAACTTACGTTCTTGGAAAATCTTGAAGTTCAGGTATCCCATTAAGCTTGCGGCTCCTTTTATATTCCTCATAAGGCTGTCCCCACGCATTAGCTCTTCCCCCAATTGGAGATGGGAGTGGCCCGATTTAAATTTTAGAATAATACCATCGAGATGGTCTAATCTCTCCTGAACAAAATGCTGAAGACTATCGGTTATTTCCGGCGGCATATTATGCGACTGGACAAATTGTCTAATGGTCTTAATGGTATTAAAAATACTGTCCTTTTTTACGGGAAAATCTTTTAAAAATTCTTCATCTCCGGAAAGTAAATAGGCCCGTTCGGATGATTCAAGTCCGGAGACATCACTTATCAATTTCTGAATGGAATTATGGAACTGCTGGGATTGAATGAGATTATCCTGACTTCTAATCAATATTTTATGCTGGTAAAAGCTGTTTCCCGATATTATAACCAATAGCACAACCGTAAGAACAAAAATAGAGTTGAGGATGGTTTCCGAGTGTTTTACGCCTTTAAACATATGCTAAGTCATCACAAACTCAATAAAAATTTTTCCCTATCCAATCCGGAAGTTTGATATTGCCAATTTACTGAAAGGACTTTCGCTAATACCTTTTGCAAACACCCAAAATTGTTGGGCTTATTGATGTAAATATTAGCTCCATGTACAAAAGCATTTTCAATATCCTTGTCAGAAGTAGACGTGGAATAGATCGCGATCGAGATATCTTTAAGAGCCGGAGTATTCCTAATTTCAATAAGGCTCTGAAGCCCATTCTTCCTAGGCATGTTCAGATCAAGAAAAAGTAGATCAGGTTTTAGGTTCAGGGGATTATTTAAGTATTCTAAAAGTTGTACGCCATCGTTCACCGTCTCTACTTTTGTTTTCATAGGAATTTTTGCCAATGCTTCCCTAAAAAAAAGCCTATCATCTTCATCATCATCGGCCAGTAGAATATGTATAGGTTCGTGATTCATTAATGGTGAGTTAATCCGTACAGCTAAAATCTAACTCCATAAAACCTTATATTTTATTTACTCCAATTGCCTGGAAATCAAAAGGCAAATACCTTTTTAACATAACTGACTAAAGGTAACATAAATTAGAACAATTACAACTTTAAATCTATTTTAAAGCATAAAAAAAGTATACTTTTTTTATATTAAATATACCTTTTAGCAGTCATGGTTTTATATAAATTAAAAAATAATAGAAACTCTATGACTTTTGGCCGCTTCATAACCAGTAATCAACTGATCATCTACATAATTTTTAGGTTTGCATACATCCATGAACTACCTAATCTTTATACTTCATCTCTTTCTTTTTAAGCAAAATTCTTTGGAATGATGAAGGGGTCATTCCCGTAGTTTTTCTGAATTGATTAGATAGGTGGGCCACACTACTATAATTAAGCCGATAGGCTATTTCAGTCAAGGTATGTTCCCCTGTTGCTAATAAATTCTTTGCCATCTCAATTTTTTGCATGATGACAAAATTTTCGATTGTGGTCAGGGTCATTTCAGAGAATAGGTTGGACAAGTAACCATAGCTAAAGCCAAGTTGTTCGCTTAAATAAGAGGAGGTATTTACCTGAAGATTCATTTGGTCTCCCCTGATCAAATCGGTGACTAAGTTTTTAATTTTTTGGACTACTGCATCTTTTGGATCTGTGACAATGCTTATACCGTAGGGATAAAGCATTTTGGAGAGTGATTCCACGGTCTTTTTATTAATGGGCTGGGATATCTTAACATTGGTTGTTGAAATCATCTGATACTTCAGTCCCAACTTGTCCAAACTATCTTTTATGATCTGTTTACAGAGTGTATTTAAATCAATCTTAAAATTGATATCCATTTTTTTCTTCGAATAGAATCCAAACATTATTTACGTTCCCATTCAGGAACTGACCTTTAGTTAACAATTCTGAATATTTGGTCAATCCTTAAAACATCTAGTTAAATCACTAAAAACCATTACTTTTCATTACCTCATTCTTTTTGTCCTTATGCCTCTGAATAGACTAGGAAGATACGAAAGCCAAATAATATTATATAAATATTGGCATTTATTTTGGACATAAAAACTTACAAAAAGTGGAACACTTTCGACAATCTGTGATAAAAATTAAACCTCTTAGTCAAGATGAACTAAATCAGCTAGGAACCCGATGCCTCCAGTCGGAGGCCAAGCGGTCTTAGGAAGACAAATGTACGCAGCAACTCCTTGGCTCACAGAA
>NZ_BAAHAP010000091.1:0-20695 GCF_054777495.1 Echinicola sediminis
GTACTTTCTTCTTAAATGCTGATTCTTGTTCTTCTCTCATATCTCTATCTTATGAACTTTAATTGATTTTCAAAGTCTCAGACAGAGTTTAGATTACAGTCTCAATAAAACCACCACAATCAAGTTTTCTATAAAAATCAGGAACTCATCCAAATCAAAAAATCTATATGTCCCTACTATCTCGTAAAAAGCACAACAGCTCCTAACATGCCAAGATGTACGAAGGAAAAGTTCTCAGGATTATTTGAGAAAATCACCCAGAGAACCTTTAAACTTTCATTATATTTTATGTGGCACTGGAACTCATCTAAATCAATCCGGAGGAGTTTAATCCCCATTTTCTCTTGTTAGCTTAGTTTTTTGTAACCAATACTCCACTTATAAATATCACTTGGGGATTATTAACACTTCCGGTAAGTACACCGCCACCACCTCCTTGAACATAGCCCCCCCAGCGGCAAACAGACTTTAAGTTCCCTCTATCCCAGCTGCCTGCTGCCATTTCAACGTCATCAATAAACACCTTGTAATTATACCCATCATCGGTCACTCGGAGATTGAAGCTCTCCCCCACTGATTTACCCGTTGATATCCTTTCATTCTGCCCCCAAGTAATTCCCCTTTTTATGATATCAATATCTCCAGCAGCTGTCACATGCAGCGCCACACCCCAAGCAGGATCAAATTCTCCTTCTGCAGTAGCTTTAGATTGGAATATTTTGACGTCTTTGGAACCATTGTGTCCTGCTACATGGTAGCGTGCAGAGAAGGTCATGACCCTATTTTCATCCCTTCTAATACCTAAATCAGGGGCATAGGCTTCACTTCGGCCTGCCCCCACACGGGTGCTTTGCCAATTTTGGTCTCCCGGAAAGACCCTAAAAACCTGTGTGTTTCCATCTTTTTGGTACCATCGGGTACTTTCACTAGGATCAGTGACCTGGGAATTAAGGGGGTTGTGCCATCTCATTTGACTGTCTGACATCAACGGGCGGGATCCGGTGCTGGTTGTCTCTATACTGCCATTAGGCACATCCACAAAAGTCCCTCTGGTATCTATGGCTCCATTGGCCACCTTGTCCCTCAAAACTGTCCTTTCTTGGTCAGTGGCTGCCCTCGGTTCATCACCTATTAGATTATTCCAAGTAGGGTTCCAATTGGAGTAGGAAGGTGAGGCAGATGAAGGCACCGCATGATCTTTTTTATTTCCCCTTGTACTTTCCTCTTGCACACATGCGGGAAAGAGGCCTGTCAATAAAGTGCTTAGCACAAAAACATAAATGGTTAATTTCATCCGTATTTTTTGGTTAGATTGATGTTAGAGTTTGATTGATCTTACTGGTATTTTTTCCAACTAATCCTCTTAATTAATAAGTCGTCTTGACAAGGAAATCCTTTCCCCATTTATTCCGTAACTCTATTGCCAGGCTGTCAACAAGCTTTTCGTATTCCTTCTTTTCGGCGAGATTATCCAGTTCTAAAGGATCATTGCTATGATCAAACAACATTCTTTCATAGCCTAAACCATTATCATCAGTCCACTCAGTATAAAAAAGGTCGCCCTTAATGATTGTTACGGCATCTTTAAACTTAGCAATGCCCCAATTCTTTTCAGGAGGATTTCCTTCCAAGATGGCAGCCATACTGATGCCTTCAACTGTTTCAGGTACATCTATCCCTATTAGCTCACACAAGGTCGGATAGACATCGATATACTCCGTGATTACCTCCGTTTTTTCACCTTTAGTCTTGCCCGGCACTTTAAGTACAAGAGGTGTCCTAAGTGCTGATTCAAAAGTAGAGTGCTTCGCCCAAAGTTTGTGGTCTCCTAAGTTCCATCCGTGATCTCCCCATAATACAACTATCGTATTTTCATCCAAATTCAATTTTTCCAATTCATCGAGGACTCTTCCAATCTGGGCATCCACATAACTCACTGAAGCATAATATCCATGAATGAGTTCTTTTGCTAAATCATCAGCCAATTGCCCATTTTTAGGAACTTGACTATATTTCCGTAATTCTCCGAAATTATGAAATGCCAAACTCGGGGTTGAGGCAGGCTGATGATAGTTTATTGGGAGTTTAATTTCCATGGGATCATATAGATCCCAATATTTTTTTGGTGCATTAAATGGTAAGTGGGGTTTCATAAAGCCTAATGCTAGGAAAAAAGGGGTCTTACTCCCCTTTAGCTTTCGAAGGTTTTCAATTCCTTTGTTGGCTATTTTTCCATCAAAATATACATCATCTGATACGTCTGCCGATTCAGTTGGATGTCCATAGCCAGTTTCTTCGGTAAGGGTTATATTTTTTTGCAACTGATAATCACGAATATTCCCCTTTGGAAACCAAATCTGATCCCACGCTTGCTCGTCATCATTATTATGATGGTAGATTTTACCATTTGAGATAGTCAGGTAGCCATTCTTCTTCAATACCGCAGGCAAGGATTCCGCTTCGGGATAGTCCAGGTCTTTCCTTGTTCTTGCATCTATAAATCGATAACGGGTGGGACGAGTACCTGTAAGTAGACTGGCCCTAGAGGCACCACAGACAGGTATATTGCAATAGGCCCTAGTAAATACCAAACTTTCACTGGCAAACTTATCCAGATTAGGAGAAGAAATGTTCTGAGATCCATAAAAATTCAGTTCTGGCCGCAAATCATCTACCGCAATAAACAGGATATTTGGCTTTTTTGTAGTATTGGTTGACTTTGCGTTTTTTTTTGTACAATTGACAAATAACAGCGCTACAAACAAGGCGAGTATAAGGCTTTTTAATTTCATGTTTTTAAATTTCATATATTTGATTGACACGAAAGGCAGCTAATTACCAATGCTTAATGATCAAATAATCCTCCGCATTGAGCGTATTCTTCATAGAATCAGGAATAGTCCTTAACCTGGTATTTTGATCTAGTTTAAATCCCTTATTCCCTTCCCCAGTGATTAAAGGCATATTACCTATTTCCTCATTCAAAAAATCGCCTTGCAATTCCATCCATTTAAACAATTCATCACGTAGCCTATTTTTAATACCTTGATAGTCGACATCTTCAATTAGATTGTTTTGCTCAAAGGGGTCACTTTGAAGATCATATAGGACCTCAAAAGGCTCCTCCTTAAAAGCCATCGCTCCTCTACGAATAAAGAAATTAACATTGGGGTTGTCCCCTAGGTTTTGCTCCACCACATCAATGGAGTTGAAATTCCTGATATATTTATATCGCTTATCTCGGATCATCCTTGCGGGAAATACTTCTGATACTAAGATATTTTGATTGGTTCTGACCCCATATACATATTGGTGAATTTCCTGATCCTTCCCCTGTAGCAAGGGCAAAATACTTTTACCATCCAAATCCCCTGCTGACTCGCCCCCAGCGATTTCTAGAAAAGTGGGCAACATATCAACATAGTGAACCAATTGCCCAGAGGCGGTTCCCGCCTCGATGACGCCTGGCCATCGGGCCACAAGAGGTACACGAAGCCCGATATCCTTTACTGTAAACTTTCCGGAAACTCCATGATCAGCACTGTATATAAATAGGGTGTTTTTATCTAAATGCTTATCTACCAATTGTAATACTTTTTCCAGTTGTGTATTGTCTTCCTGAATACTTCGATAATAGCCTGCCTTTTTATTGACAAATGATTTGTCTGATTTTTTATGCTCATTGAAAGGATTAAATTGAATATCTTCCGCCTGGGCATTTTCTACTTTAAAATATTCTGCATGGGGATAGTAAGAAGCGATAAGTAAGAAAAAGGGCTTCTGCCTCTTCTTCTTGAAAAAGTTTTCGATGCTATCCAAAGGAATATATTCTCTCGGGACTCCTTCCTTATATACCCCTTCCCATTCTATGTCCCAGTCAAAAACCTGATCTGGCTTGATATGGCTTTTTCCTGCCAGCACAACCTCATAACCTAGCGCCTGCATTCGTTGGGTGATACTTTCAATATCAGGCTTTACCGGAGTATGGTTAGCAAAACAACCATTTTTGAGGGGGTATTTTCCCGTAAGCAATTGGGAGCGGCTTGGCGCGCAAATAGCTTGACCAGTAAAGGCATTTTCAAACAATAGCCCCTCTCTTGCAAGCCGGTCTACCGCAGGGGTATGGACTTTTTCATTCCCATAGCACCCATAATCATAAATATCCTGATCATCAGCAACATAGAAAATGATATTAGGTTGTTGATAAACTTTCGTTGGACTACTCCCATGTGATACCTTAATATTAGTATCAGCGGTGCTTGATCGTTGACAGCTTGTATTTACAAACGCAAATAGGGCTAACCATCCCAATAGCACCTTATATATACCATTTGCATACCTAAACTGATAATTCTTCATTTTAATATGGATTGAACGATTAAATCATATTTCTTTGTTTTTAATACCTTAGGTCCCCCTTATATTGACCAATATTTGATCTGTGCTGATAATTTAAATCCTTTGATCTCCTGATTTGTCAATTACTAATACATAACCCCTTTTAGTTATTTCTACCACTCAACTCGTCTTTGTTTTACAAATCATTTGTACAAATACAATAAGGCATCTTTATCAAAGGGGTTTTCCAAATTCACTGCCTCTGTGGTGGTCTCTCCATCAACTTCAACCTGCTCACCATTTTTAGGGTTGAGCCAAATGGCCTTATATCCTACATCCGGAAGTGTTAACTGAACAGCGCCTTTTTCTTTTAAATAGACCAGGTAGACCTCTCCCCTTTTGGCCAAAACATAATCCTCCGGATTCGAAGTCAATTCATTTATATTCATCATTTGACTGAGAGGAAGATCATGATCAGTAAAGAAACTATGGGCCACATGGCATTGGTCCCAGAAAAGATCCCGGCTTCTCCAGGATTCGCAGGTCAAATCGGAATGTGCATGTTTATAACCAAAATACCATTCCACACCGCTACCTCCAGCCATTAAGGTTCCCCACAGCGCATTTATCCTAGCGGTATCATGGTCGGGATCCTCGTTATCCGGAAGCAATGAGTGTCCTGCATCCCCAGGTTCATCCACAGCTACTACCAGCTTTCGTCCTGAGACAGCTGAAGCTTTTACCCACTTGTTGGTAACGCGATGTACTCGACTAAAATCAGGTTTATTAGTTTGCACCGAAAATCCCTTGACAGCTGTCATGCTATCTACAAGTGGTTGATAATATTTCTCGTGCTCATTGGGAAAAGTATGTACTACTGAGATATTTTTGTAGGGATCTTTTTCGGCAAAATACCTTGCAAAATCATTGAGCTGTTGTAGTGTATTGGTATTTTCTTCCCCCAAATTCCAGTTTAGTGCCAAATGGTGTGAATATCTGGCTATCAGTTCACGGTAATAAAGTTTTCGTTCACGGCCCAAATCACCACCATCCATCTTTTGATCATTTTCATTCTCCTGGGTCTTGAAATGTAAATACATCCCCTTCATTTCTCCATAAGAAAAGAGTTGTTCCCATTGATCCATTTTGGATACATCAAAGCGGTCATGAATGATATGATTTTCCCATTCGCTTGGCTTTTTTCTTTCACCCGCGGATTTTTCATATTCCTCCAGGCTCACGTTAAGTAAATGAGGAAAAACGTTGCGGTCATCACCATCAACATTAAAGGTTAAAAATGAAAAAGCATTCAATCCCTTTTGGTACAAATAGTTGATTGCACCCATAATATTTTTACCTTTTTGCCTGTCTGCCCCCCATAAATAAGCACTTGCATCTTCATTATAATCCTGGTCATGGTCTTCCCATTTTTTAAGCCGATTTCCTACATTGGGAGTGTCATCAAACTCAAAATAGGCCAACAGGTTTTCAGGAGCATCTACCCCATTTTTCACAAAATATTTTCCCGACTGGCTAAATTGAAGGTAATGTTCTCCCACATACCTCAGCCGACCCTGTGCACGAAGATCTCTCCCGGTCTTATCCGATTCGACTACCTCAAAAGACCCGGTTTGACCATCCATATATCCAGCACTTTCTCCTTCTTCCCCACCTACAGCGACGTCATTTCCTTCCTTAAAGGATACTTTATAATCCCATTGCCCAGGGGCATCTGGCGAAAAGTGGACCCTCCACCTGTTACCTTCTGTAGCAGAGGTAAAGGCAGCATTTCCATCGGCGGCGAAATACCCTGGTACAACAAATGATTTTTCGCCTTGTGAAAAGCTCACCTCTAATCGATAATCGGTAAATGGATTGGGAGAGGCCGTTTCGCTGCTCTCTGGCCCTTCAAAAGTCAGCGTTACCTTATGCCAAACTTTTAATTCCCCACTTATCTGAGGAACTTTGGTGCAAGACATAAAAACCGCCGTTACTATTAATAGAAATAAATCAGGCTTCATATTGAGTATATTTGTTAATGTTCATTTGTATCCTAATCTAGGGGCCACATGATTATTTCAAGAAGATTATTTTTGGAAACAACCATAGTCATAAGTTCTTTTCTTCTAGGGCACATCATACTATTGCCCGAGGTAATAAAATTGCCTTGAATGCTTGCACGTTCTTTCCAATCCTTCCACTTATGACCCTCTGAGGCCGTAAACATCCGAAGATGGGTAGGCGTGTTGACCATAAAATACAATGTGTTGGTAGTTATATCACAATAAAGCTTGGGACGGTCGCCTCTAAAAGTTCCAATGGTATTGCTGGACCATGTATATTTCCCCGTCTCATGGATACCCGTATAATGCACATAGTTGTCTCCGCTCCGCAGTACAACATGTACATTCCCCTGGCCATCCACAGCGCATCCATTGTGATTGGAAAGCCCAGACTCCATAGGGATATCGGCCACTTTGACACCCTCGCTTTCTAGGTTTATAGGAAGGGGGACTGATTGTCCATTGCTGTTCATCCAGCTTTGCCCATTATCCATGGAGCAGGCAAACATTAAGTCGTGATTTGAATAGGCATTGGGTGATTCCCGCCATACCCAAGTTAGGAACAAGGTACTCTTTTGATATTGAACATCATTAAAATATGCACAGCGATTTTCATCGCCCATATATGATCCTTTCGCTCCATCAATAATAACAGAACCCTTGGTCCAAAATCCATCATCATTGTACCTGGCAAACCAGGTATCACCATTTCCACTGCCCCTTTCCCGGTACATAAAAAACAATTCGCCATTGTCTCCATTCACAAACCTCGGATAAGTCACCTTATGGATTGCTGCCCGATTGGACTGAAGGTAATTTCGGACTTCACTAAAGCCACCTGCTGTAAATTTTTCATCGCTGACAGTGGCCATATTTTCATCAGAAATCATATACCTCAGATCCCGTGCATGCATATCAAAGGCCAGGTGAATTCTATTATCCTTAGGGGAAATGGCTATATTGGGCGTATTGTGATTATCAAAAACGCCATTTCGCTTTTCATAAGAATGTGCCAATTCTATCGTTACCCACTGATCTCCTTTGCCATAATTGCTATTTCTTGATACACATAATTTTCTGTCTGCATTGTAAAAAACCACATAGACAAAGTTTTCATAGGCAGCAAGGGCATTTTGCTGCGTGGATGTGGCTATCACCGGATTGACAGACCAACACTTCGAGGAAATGGTGGATCTTGTGTACCCTTCATTTTGGGAAAAGGCAAACACAGGTACCGCAAGAAATAAGTAAATAGCTAGTAATCTTTTCATTTATAGACTTACAGATTGAGCTTATAACTGATTTTTAACGGGTATTTCCAAATTGGTTACCGTAAACAAGGAAATCATTCTTTGTCAAACACTTCAGGAAAATTGGTAACATTTCCCTCTAAAATTAGATTGAATGTAAGGGCTTAAGCTTTAACAATATTCCATAAAAAAGGCCATATCGTACATTTAAAGGGGAGACTGATAAAATAATGGCTGTCAATTGCTAACAAATCAATTGGACAAGTCCAAAACCTTTACCTGTTGGTAACACCTAATGACGACGGGGCCTAATAAGCCGGAAGTTTTCAGTATAGAATCTTTATTCCAATGTTTATAAGAAGAAAAGGTTGTACGCTTTGAGGGACGTTCAGATTTAGACACCAGCCACTGGGGCAAAGATTTAATTTGATTGCCCTCTCGTTCATAATCCAATGGCAAATGCTCATCTCCAATTAACCGGTTCGGCCATAGATTGGTAATTCGTACTTCAAGGATATTTTCTCCTTCCTTAACAAAGTCCTCAATATTGACCCTAAAGGGAGCTTTCCATAAAATCCCCACATTTTCCCCATTGACGATTACTTCGGCTATAACCCCAACACTTCCCAGATCCAATTCTAAGGTATGGCCTTCCATTAAATAGCTATCCAACAAGTCAAATTCCTTACTATAGGTGGCCGTACCAGAAAAATAACGAATCGTTTCTTCCGGAAAATCAGCCCAAGAAGAAAGAGCATTTACTTCGACCATTTCTGAAACATCTTGCTTGATAGGAAAACTCACTTTCCAATTACCTGCCAATTCAATCGGCGCTGGTAAAGACTTCACCTGGACGTTCTGGATTTTTCCTTTTGAAGTGGCGTAGGTCATTGTACCTGGATAAGGGCTTATCCAATTTACTGCATCATCTTCCATTATTACCCTAGGTTCAGGACTCTCTTTTGAAAGATGAAGTATTTCTCCTTCCGGTATGGTGATTGAGTACGTTTCACCACTTGTAGAGTAAGAAATCCTCAACATCTTATTTCTGCCTTCCCTACCTACACTATCTATCAATTCATCGTTTACAGGTATTTCCAAGACTCCCGAGGACAATATATTTTTTATCTTTTGGGTCACATCATGGGTTTGAAAATGCTCAGGTACACCTATGGTCTCTTGTTTGAATTTTCCGAACAGCGCCCGAATGATTTTTAAATCGCCCTTTGCTCCTGCATCAATTTTTACTTCTTCCCTTTCCATGGATGTGGTAATCCCAATGGAATCACCTATAGAATACTTCACCCGCAATTCTTTAGTATATCCCATTGCAGGATCACAATCACACAACTGCCTGTTGGCGGTGATTTCAAGCCGGTTATTCTTAATTTCATCAGAAACCAAACCGGTAATATCAACTAATCCTTCCTGCAAAAATGTACCATATTCAGCTTTGAGTATTTCCAAATTCAACAAAGGCTGAGGCTTGGCTCGAATTAGGTTAGTTTCTGTTTTTATAAGGTGCTCAATCAATTGGTTAGGTTCCTCAAACACCACAAAAACCGCTTCTTCTTGTTTTAAAAGTAGCGGTACACTGGTTGTTCCATCTGGATTTTCCCGCCACTCTGCCAACGCTATCATTTCTCCGGTTTCAGCATTCCAAATTTCGGGCTTTTTCCCTGAGACCCGGAAACGAAATACCATATCCCTACTTTGGTTTTGGGCATTGGCAATAAAGTATATATCCGCTTCCTTTGCTTTCCGATGGATAAAGCTAATACCTAACGGGTTTCCCTGATCCACGGTAAAGTCTGGTGGCAAAGAAGTATTTTTAAGATATTCCTCGATGGTTATGTCTTTTATAAGTCCCTTATCCCATAATTCCTCAGCTATTTGAGCCACTATGTCATCACATTCAGGATATCCTCTCAAGCTGGGGGATTTTTTAGGTTTTGTTCCTATTACCATGGCCCCTGCTTTTACCAACTTTTCTATCTTTTTCAAAGTTTCAGGTCTTATCCATTCCATATCCGGCAAAACCAATACCCGGTAATTTCCTCCAACAGAAGTATGGATTTGCCCATTTTCAACTTTCAGCGATCCTAGTTTGTTGGCTCCTATCAAATCATAATCATAGCCCAGGGATTGGATTTCCGGCAAAAGAAAAGCTGTATTCGGTGACGAATCTCCTGTAAATACCAATACATCAGCAACATTTTTTCCTTGCTGTAATAAAAACTGGGACCTCGCTATATAATCCATAAACGCCTTTCCCTGGCTCCACCAAGTATTCAATCGATTAAAATCAGTTCCAAAATAACTAAGGGCCATACCCGGACCAATATCCCAAGGTTGATGAACATAGGTATGGAAAATAAACCGATTGATGCCTTGAGCCCAAGCTTGATCCCCAATGGCCTTTAATTTGGCAGGATGTTCATCCCAGCCTCCAATCCCGGTAAAGGATTCTGCACCCACAATAACACTACCATTCAAATGTGCTATGGAGGATACAAACTTTGGAGAATCGAAAAAAGGGTATCCACCACTCCAAAACTCACACATGACGATATCACCTGTTGCTCCTACCTGCATATTATCAAATGGTCCCCAATAGGGCTCTACGGAGAACTTCATCCCGGCCTGATGGCACAATTGACCAAAATAGCCGTAATAATTCTCCGCTATCAAATCCCCTATAGTACGGCGAAAATCCCATAGGAAACGCTCTGTTTCTTCTCCACTCTCTATATAATACCCGGCCAATGTTGGTAAATACATAAGACTATTATACCCTCTTAACCTCTCGAACTCCCTATCGAATCCGGCAGTCCAGTTGGCGGTTCCCACCTCATAACTATCGATTAGACAATTTTTGACCACAGTACCGATAAGATCCCCAAGTTTATTGACTACGGGTTGAACTCCTCCCTTCCAATGCTCCTCTACTGCCTTCTTGCTCATCTTATCGCATTCCAAACCAATGCCGCCGGCTATAGCAGGATGGTTCTTTTTCCCCGTAGGTGTATGGCCAAGCCTTAGTATTACCCATTCTCCTTTTGGAACTTCCCACTCCAATTTGCCTTCCTTTGAAATTTTGGATGTAAGGTCAATAACCTCCTCTTTATCGACCATAGCAGTACTAGGGATTTCTTTGGTATCAGGGGTCAAGTGGTTCCTTATCCGCCCTGATAAAGTCTTAAAGTCCAAGCCGTCGATCTTAATGTCCTTTTCCGGTTTTGGGAAAGCCAATATGGCGATGTCCTGATAATAATTTAGTCTAGTTTCTGGCTGGGGAAAAAGTTCGTTATAAGTATCCCCTCCCTCAATATGCACTTCGCTGTAAACCACCGTTTGCATGGCATTTTCTGGGGTGATCCAAGGCCCTCCACTGGAAGACCAGCCTGAACTATTATGAAATGAAAGCTCTAAATTCAGTCGCCTTGCTTCTTTGGCAGCAAAGTGAAAATAATCCAACCATTCCTCACCTAGGTATTCCACTGGTCCATGTGGAAAGTCCAAATGAACATTGAAAAGTTGTGCCTCCTGAATACCCACTTCTTTCATGGCTTCGAGATCGGCTGTGATTCCTTTTTTCGACACATTCCCACTGATCCAATGCCACCAAGTTCGGGCTTTGGCTTCAGCTGTGGGGTTTTCAAACCCCTCTTGAAGCAGACGCCCCATGCCAGAAGCATAATTTTGTCCACTTACCATGAAGGGACTGCTCAGGAGAAAGAAACAACACGTAATAAAAAAAAGCTTAGCAATTATGTTCATGGATCAATCAATAAACATTTCATCTATATATGGTCCACTTTCACCGATAGTCTTTAATTGAATGCTATTTGCCCCAGACTTGAAGTTGACAATCGTATTAACGAATCCCCATTCCTTTACCCAGCCTCCGGTAGCTTTAAATTCGAAGGTTTTTATATACTCATCATTAACATACAACTCCATTGGATACATTTTTCCCGCATCGTTGTGCATGTACCGGAAACGTATACTAAAATCTCCTGCTTCCCCATCATTTTCTTGGTACCAGGTAATGCTGCCTTCTCCGTCTTCGAACACCACAAAACCGTTGCCTTTAAATCTGTGGGCCTGATCACTTGTCTTTGCTTTCCCTTCCAAAACGGCATCCTCTGCTCCCAAATTGACTCCCCTGCCAATCCACATATCCGCAGAATGTTCATCCCCCCAAAATAGTCCCTCGCTTTCTCCAAATGCTTCCTCCATCTTAAGAACAACCTTTCCATCTTTTAAAACTACCGCTCTAACCGTGGTATCAGTATCAATTTTAAAAGGGCCAGTATAAACCAAGTCACTTTTTTCCGGATCAGAACCATCAAGGCTATATTTTATCACTAAAGGAGAAAAATGTTTCTTACCATTAATCAATACTTCCTTTGCATCAATGGAGATTTCGTTCGATACAAAAAGAGCTTTGTCTCCGAGAATGGCAGCTGTAATTACGGAGGCATCTTGACCATTTCCTTTTGCTTCTAAAAACGATCTGACCTTCCCAAAAAACATACTTCTAAAATCGGCCTTCGTACGACTGGTAGGGTCTATGGGGTTACCATTTTCGATGGATACTTTTCGAATATTCCCCACCAATTTGTAGTAAACTTTGTTTTCAGCATATGGGAACAGATTACCGCCCTTATCCATCCCCTTTGATGTCAAAATGAAACTTGCAGGATAGCCATCTTCAGCGGGTAACTTCGTCAATGTGTTTTCCAACTTACTAGGCTGTTTGCTGGTGTTAAATACGGTTCGTTTTACCTCCTTGCCACCCTTATAGGCGACTGCTTCAATTTTTCCTTCTTCATAGGGCACCATCCACTCGCACTGCATTTCATTCCAGACTTTTCCCGGGCTATCCTTGCCCAACGACTTGCCGTTGAGAAACAACTCTACCTCCTCTGCATTGGAATAAACCCAAACGGGAATTACCGTCCCCCTCTCCATTCTGGGATGGGTCCAGCTTGGCAGCATGTGGAGCATGGTCTCTTTGGTCCATTGACTTTGATAGAAGTAATACAGATCCTTTTTTAAACCGGCCACATCCACTACTCCGCCCATAAATAGATTGAAAGGAAGCCCTCCATGAACCAAACCTGCCTCTCCGTAATAATCAAAACCAGTCCAACGAAAATGTCCGCTGTGCCAAGGATTGTCCCGCATCACTTCCCAATTTTTCCTGGCAGATATCCTCACCGTTGCATTGTCATAGGAAGAGTTAAATCGCTGTTTCCTGTTATTCCAGATTTTAGGATCGGCCCATTCATAAAAGAAGATCTCCTTTTTGGTCAAGTTGGGCAAAGGATACGTATTGGGCAATTCATTGTCCCGCCACCATGTTTGTGTTCTGTAATAGCCACGCGTTTGCCAGGTATGTGGAGCTTCTGTCGAGATGAAAGGTTTATCAAAGCGATTTCCTTCGATAAAAGACCTGTTCTCGGAACCGCCATTGATACCTGCCACTTCCATGTCTTCAGTATTTCCTGAACCCGATGTAAACAACCGGGTGTTGTCTAAACTTTTGCCAAATTTGATCAATTCAGGTGCGATATCACTGTGGGTTTCATTTCCCAAACTGTACACAAAAACACTTGGATGGTTACGGTCCCGGGTGATCCACTCGGTCATATCCCTCTTCCACCATTTGTCGAAGGCCTGCTTACCATAGTCCTCAGGAGCCTTCTTATGCCATCCATCGAAGATCTCATCCATCACCAACAGGCCAATTTCATCACACAGGTCATAAAACATAGGAGGGTATGGGTTATGGGCCGGACGGATAGCATTGACTCCCATATCCTTTAATAACTCTAGCTTCCAACGTAACATGGGCTTTGTCCAGGCTCCCCCTACAGGCCCACCTTCCCAATGTTCACATACCCCTTTTAACTTTATGTTCTCACCATTAAGCCAAAAACCTGTCTCGCTTTCCCAACCGACCGTCCTGAATCCAAAATTAGTTTGAACTTCATCGATCGGGGTTGTTCCTTCAAAAACCCGAGAAACCATCGTGTATAAAATGGGGGTTTCAGGACTCCATAATTTGGGATTTTCTACCTCCAAATCTACGTTTATACTGTCCCTAGGCTCCAATTTCCGGCTGGTGGTGTTTAATACTTTTCCCTCAGGAGAGAGAAGCCTTATTTCCAATGATTTATTTTCAAGACTCCCTGCAATTTCGATTTTGGTGTTTACCCTTGCAAGCTTGCTATCAATGAGTGGCGTCGTAATAAAAATACCATTTGGTAAAATATGTGTAGGGTTTACCTCTATCAAATTAACCGCTGCATAAATCCCACAGGGGTGATACCAACGGGCAGAAGGCTCCAGACTATTATCTACCCTCACTGCAATGGTGTTGGATCCTTCCTTTAAGAATTTGGAAATATTGTAACGAAAACTGATATAGCCATAGGGCCTTTTCCCCAAGTAATTTCCATTTACCCATACTTCACTGTTCATATAAACGCCATCAAAGTTGATATAGGTGACGTTGAATAAACTGCTGGCATTGATGTGAAAGGACTTCCGGTACCAACCAACCCCTCCATCGTGGTATCCGCCCCCTTGACCTTGATCACCTCCTTTTCTCACCCCTTTTTCAAAAGCCCAATCGTGTGGCACGTCAAGCACCTCCCAGTGCGCATCATCATAATCAGTACTGGAAAATGCAGCGCTATCCGCCAGGATAAAATGCCAGTCATTATTAAAATTGGAGATTATTCTTTGAGAAAAAACTGGGGCAGATAAAAAGATTATAAGAAGGGTAAGAAAGGTTGATTTAATAGAAATCATAAAGTCGGGTTATTTTAGGGGTATAAATCATTTATTAGGGAATGCCTAGAACAGCTTAATTTTCAGTTTCAATAGTCATTCATTGTTGTAAATAGCCAGAATAGCAGCTTCTTGAACAGCTTATGCCCCCATATTAATGCCCAGCTCAACATTGTACCTTAACTGGTATTTAGGAAACCAATTTTAAACAGTAGTATGCTATTCTGTCGCAAGGCATTTGCTGCCATATTCGAAACCGTAAGAGGACTTATATCTCCTATATCAAGAGCTCCTTCCAATAGAATGAAGTTGTGGTCACCTCATCAGAGCTCTTTAACTTTTAGATTTCTCCAATGAATAATCCCTTGTTTTCCTCCATGAACTTGTAATCCAATAAATCCTTTAGGGAAATCATCATTCTCATCGATCCAGTGTGCCGCAGGGATTCCATTAATCCAGGTTTTAAACACATTTCCCTTGACCTTTACGGTCAGACGATTCCAAGTACCTCTGTTAATTGCCGTTTTAAGCGGAGCATGTTCGGGGGCTTTCAATGGGTAAAACCAGCCACCACAATTTTGCCCATAAATCCCTCCTGACCAACCGCGACCATTTTTGGCCAGATCTTCCATTTCCACTTGGGGACCGATTACGGTGTTTCTACCGGAATCCTTCCGAATGCGGGACCGTACCTGGACACCGGTGTTTCCATCCACTTCCCATTTGGTCTCACAGGTAAAAATAAAATCAACATATTCCTCTTCGGTACACAAAAAGGTGCTAGGCCCCTCACCACAAGTTCCAACTATCTCTCCATCCTTCACTTCAAATTCCATAGTCCCTTGAAGGGGTGCCCATCCTTCCAAATCCTCACCATTAAATAGATGCACAAAATTATCTGAGTATAAATCGGGCTCCTTTTCCGTGTTAAGTAACTGAGAAGACGAAACTTTCTCTTTCTGAAGGCTTGATGGCTTGTTTTGTCCCTTCACCTGGTAAGTGATTGCCAAAACAAAAGCAAGAATTAAGATCCGTTTCAATTTATTGATCAGTTATTTAAGTTGATGATAAGCTCCCCATTTCGAAAAAGTATCCATACATTGATATCATTTCCTCAAGGAAATATTCTCTAGGGCGTTATCCATTAACCGGCTCTTAAAAGCAAGAACTTATTTCTGCAGTTTTAATACCTCACTGCCTGCCAAAAGAAAAGCACCAGTCCCAAAGTTTTGCCAACTATCCACACTAGCCGGTTCTGGTGATGCCCCTATATTTTGGACCCAACCTACCATCCCATCTTTATGCTGGCATTTTACCAAAGCCTTCCAGGCTTTTTTAACCACAGGTAGGTAGTCCTCTTTATCTAAATACCCATTATTTATTCCCCAAGCAAGGGCATAGGTAAAGAAACCACTCCCACTTACTTCACCATGGTCAAAGGATTCAGGATTCAATAAACTGGTTCTCCATAGTCCATCCTTCTGCTGGAGAGCATTAATCCGCTTAGCCATTTGAACAAATAATTCTTCATAAAATTCTCTGTGTTCATAGTCCTTGGGCATATCTTCCAGGATTAAAGCCAAGCCTCCTATGACCCAGCCATTACCTCGTGACCAAAACACCTTTTTACTATTTTTCTCTTTAATATCTTTGTCCGAACCTTCCCATATAAACCTAGCATCTCTGGCAAAAAGATGTTCTTCATGATCATACAGTTTATCGTAGGTTTCCTTGTAATACTTATGCATTGCATCCAGATATTGTTGGTTTCCAGTATGTTTAGCATAGAGGTTGATAACAGGAGGAGCCATAAAAAGGGCGTCACACCACCACCATAATATATTCTGGACTTTTTCTCCATTTTTAGGATTTTTCCATTTGTTCTCCTCAAACAAATGCTCATCTAAAAAAGCTTTAGTAGGCGTTAAGTCTACCAAACCCTTTCTTCCCTCTGTCATATCTACATAAAGATATCCGTAAGAAATGGCAATATCATCGGCATGTTCTCTCCTAATAAAGGTTTCCCAGTCATTTTGGTGTCCCATGTTTTTTAGGGCAGCCATAAACAACTGGTCTCCTGTTGCTGCATGTGCTCTAGCTACACCGGTATAATAGGCACCATTGGTCCAGTCAGTAGGGTCTACAGCATAAATAGGATGGGCTTCCTGCCATTCCATGGCGGCTATCATATCCTCCTTGATTCTATCCTCATCGAAAACACTTTGGGCGCCAACTGGTCCAAGAGTAGCTATGACTAGTATAATATTGATTACTATTAACCGAGACAATAGTTTATCCATCATTTTAAGTATCATTAATTAGTTTATTGAACAGTTTGATAAGCTCGTCAAACCCAAACCTTAAAAAGCTTGATTGATTAACAAAATTATGAGTGGGTAAGAGAGCTTACCTAAAAGGAATTTATTTTGAGTTGAATAGTATGCTTACCGGGCCCAAGCCGAACACCTTCAAAAGCGGAAGGTACTTTTTCCCCATTATGGATAAAATCCTTACCGTTTACATCTTTTAGGGAAAATTCAGCTACCATATTGGCAGGTATTTCAATTTCATAAGTTTGTAACCTAGGGTTATTGTAGGTATAGCTTGCCTTAATGGGACCTTTGATGGTTGGTACTTGAATTGAACTGGATTTTAAATCGGCGAGTTGAGGTTGGATCGTAGTAATCCCAAATCCAGGGGTTTTTGGTTTAATTCCCCACAAACCCCTAGGAATAATATTAGCAGGAACTGCTCCCCAAGCGTGATTCCAGTCAAGATTAAATTTGTACTTGTTATCCCAAGCCTCTAAAGTAATCGTAGAACCTATCCGAATCATATTGTACCAACTTCTATCACTGGTATCGGTTAACAGTTCTAGGGCATAATCATCTTCCCCTGCATTATAAAGTCCATCCATCAAATACTGGGAACCGTAAACACTGCAGGCCATGCGCCTGGATTTTACAAATTCCACCACTGAAGCTTTATATTCATCGGGGACCAATCCAAAAGCAAGAGGCATCATATTAGCGTGTAAAGAAGCATGATCCGTTCCAATGCCATCTACATAAACTCCTCTTTCTTTATCAAACATTTGGTCGTTAAGCGCTTTTTTTACTTTGGCAGCCCTAACATCAAAATCCAAGTATTCTTGAGTTTTGCCCAGTATCTTGGCAAACTCAGCCATAATCTTCATGTTCTCAAAATAGAATGCATTGATAACCGTATTGTAGGGCATAAACACAAAGCCGTCTTGCTCACCGAGAAATGTACTATCACCACCAAACCTTGCTGGTGGCCAATCCACAATATCGGTCAGCTTTTTATGGTAACCCTCTTCAAAACCCAACTTGAGCATGTAATCATGGTCTACACTGTCCGAAGTGATCAATCCATCTTCATTGGCCAATTCATAAAGGGTTTTATATTTTAAAGGCTCATAATACCGCTCTATTAGTTCAGTGTTTCCAGTATACATATAATCAGCATATAACATCAAGGCCACGTGTTGTTGCCATTCCGTTGGCCAGGTAGGGTGTTCCATAAAATATTCAATGGTTCTTCGGGCCATCGAATACTCCTGATCTGTGGTATAGTGGCTTAACTGGTTCAGGTAGGCATCCGCTTCATAAGGGATACGTTCACGGTCCCCATCCACATAAAGTCCATTGAATGTGGTTGCCTTAATGGAATACTTGCACAAATCCCAAATTTGATTTAAAATGTCATCTGAACTTTGGAAAGAACTGGCCTTGTCGTCAAAATAAGTATGGTACGCTAACTGTGTAAAATTATCAGCACTCACTTCTCCTTTAATACCTTCTACTTCGGCGTAGCGATAAGGGACCAATATTGGTGTACCCTCCGGTAAGGGAAGTGCTTTGTTTGGCAAAGTATTTTTAACGTTTACAAGAACAGGTAATTGATAATTTGTTTTACCGGGTTCTACCCCAACCTTTATTTCCTGAAAACGGATATTGCTTTTTTCGGGAGGGGTACGGTTGATGTATTGTCCATCCAACATTTCTCCCACTCTAAATATCAGATTATCCGGTTCTTGTGTTTTATAGTTAAACTCCATAGTGGCAAAAGCCGCTTTGCCGAAATCCATAAAATAAACGTCCTCTCTTTTTTCAAATACCTGAGGATGGACTTTACTTACTTCTTGGGTATTGGCAGTTGAGATCATACCATTATCACTGCTACCTATCGTAAATTTTTGAGGCGCAGAATAATCTACTAATCTATTTTCTTCATCCCAAATTCTTACTTTCCAATAATATTCCTTCCCTGGTTTCAAAGGGGCCCCCAGATATTCCACATTATTTGAGGCAGAAGAACGCACTTGACCACTGTCCCAAAGATCACCATTATTGGAATCAATTAACTTTCTGTCAGAAGCGACTAATATTTGGTAGGCGGATTGAAACTTTAACAGACTTGCTATTCTCCACCCAAACTCAGGTTTAGTATCCAGCACCTTAACACCGTTTTCAGGTTCCCGAATAAGCTCTACTGTCAAACCGGTGGGCGCAGCCCTATAAGCATCACCAAATTTTTCAATGAGTTCATCACATTTTGATCGTAGTTTCTCTGCTACCTCTTTATATTTTGGGTCATTGATTAGGTTGTTAATTTCCAATGGATCCTTTTTAAGGTGGTAGAGTTCCTCAATGGTCTTATCATTCACATATCGGAAATATTTCCATTCTTCTGTACGAACCCCCTCACTTGGAGGAATCTCCTCAAATTCCCAAATGTGTTCAATTAACACCGTATCCCTTTGTAAATGTCTATTTTCTTTATTCACAAGAGGCATCAAACTCTTTCCCTGCCAGCTGCTGGGAGCTTCAACACCCGCTATATCTGCAATCGTGGAGGTTACATCGATATTTAGGACCATGTCTTTTATATCACGCTGCCTTTTCACTCTTGGATCATAAATGATCAGAGGAACGCGAATTGAATTATCATACATGAGCCATTTTCCTGCAAGTTGCCGTTCTCCCAAAAAATAACCGTTATCTCCCATAACGATAATTACGGTATTTTCATCCAAGCCCCTTTCTTTCAATTTACTACGAATCTTGGTTATTTCTTGATCAATCCCGGATATCATCCTGTAATAGCCTTTCAAACTATGTTGGTATTTCTCTGGGGTATCATATCTCCAAGTCCACCGGAGCCTATTAAACCCATCTCTAACAAACTTTGGTTGGGACTGAAAATATTTATCATCCCCTAAAACCGGTCCCGGAATGGTAGTGTCTTCAAGGAGGTTTGCAGTGGTATTCTGCCAAAAATACTGTTCAGGGGCACCATCATGGGCATGAGGAGCGCTAAAGCTAAGGGACAGACAAAAAGGTTGATCTTGTGGCGCCTTGTCTATAAAATCCAATGCTTGTTGACCAGTGTATCTGGTTAAATGTACCGTATCACCATCCAAAGTTTTGTAGTAATATCCCCTGCGGTCTTTGTATTGATTGTTTCGGTCATAAGATTCATATTCGTCAAATTGCTTGTCCAAAGCATCGTATCTGACACCATATTTACCATAAAAAGCCGTATAATACCCGCCGTTTTTTAGTACCGTTGGATAAGAGTTTCCCATGTACTCTTCCCTAATATTCCCCGTCTGAAAATTAAAATTATGGGATCTTTCATGTAATCCGGTAAAAATACTGGCCCTACTGGCAGCGCAAATGGGAGTAGTAACTATAGCCGTTTCAAAATAGGTTCCTGACTTGGCCAGATTATCCATTTCAGGAGTTTGGACATATTTATTCCCCGCATATCCCAAGGCATCAAAGCGTTGGTCATCTGTCAAAATAAAAATAATATTTGGTTTCTTTTGATCTTCTAATTTTTGTTGACAAAAAGCTCTTTCCCATCCAAGTAGAAGATAGAATAAGCTAAATATTAAAGTTAACTTTTGCATTAGTTAATGGTTATTTTTTTTAACTCCCTAGCATCAATTACCTCTAAACTTTTAAAGGCTTCAGGAGCAGAAACTAAATTACTATAAACAACTCTTTTATCTATCCTGTATCCTTATGGGTGAATTATGGCCAAACTAAAATTGCTTTGGGTAATTTTTGCCAATGTGTTTATGAAAAGTTACTCCTTAAAAAATTAGAATTTTACAATGAACCTCGATTAATGAACATGAACTTATTCTTTACCTGTTTTTTTTCATTATTTATCACATATTTGGCAGCTGTTTTTGCCATTTCTTCAAAA
>NZ_BAAHAP010000092.1:0-19905 GCF_054777495.1 Echinicola sediminis
GGAAAAAGTAACGTACAATAGCTAAGGTATGAACCCGAGTTCGATTTAAAAGCAGTGAAATAGGATCGCTGCGTCCCCGAAAGTGATCGGGGCAGGCTATTGCGAACCCTTTTGTGCTTGGGTAAGTGTGGGAGGAAAGGGTGTGGCAATCTTCTTATTATGAGATTCCCACGGCTTCCTTCTCGCAATCCTACGCAAAGCCCTGTTTGGCTCCAGACAAGCTCGGAATGACGTCCTTGAAACTTGAACTGAGATTATGACATAAGTTAGATGGAATTATGCAATAGGAATCGTAGTAGCCTGTCCCGACGACTGTGGGGAAGGGCTGAAAATACAAAAAAATCAGCCCCCGCTGCTCGGGATTTGAAATTCTTGCTGCTCGGGATTTGAAATCCCGAGCCTCCCATTGTCCTTGTTGCAAAAAGCTCCCCTAAACTTCTTGCTATTCGGGATTTGCAATCCCGAATACCCAATAAATAAGGATTTGTAATCCGCCACAACAACAATCTCTGCTATCCATCAACCATATCTTCCATTCAAACCAATACACTACCGATCCAGAACGTAAACATCAAACAAAGACAATCGATTGCGCAAATGTTAAAAAAACACCCTATAAAAGCCCCTAAAGCATTGATTGGAAATCGTTTTCATTTTCAAGGCCTTGCTTTTATCATGCAAAGAAAGTTCGTAAATTAATTCAGGCAATGCTCCAAAGAATATTTCACCAATAAAAGCCGTATTATACTTATTAACCACAATTGGGATTTGATATAAAAGAAAAACAGCAAACAATTTAATGACCGATCGTATAAAATAAGCCTGGTCACTTGCTTGGTATAGCAAGTTATATCTATATTACAATCGATTGCGCAAACACTCTAAACCCCATAATGATCGAAGCTCCTACATCTATACGTATTGATTCGGAGTCCAGGATTCCGAAATACCAGCAAATAGTGAACTCCATCATTGAGGACATTGAAAAGGGCAACCTGTCGGTAGGCGAGAAAATCCCCTCCATCAATGAAATCAGCGAGGAATACTACCTTTCCCGTGATACCGTCGAGAAAGCCTATAACCTGCTCAAGAAAAAGAAAATCATCGTTTCTGTCAAAGGCAAGGGGTATTATGTGGCCAGAAATGTTTCGCAATCACAGGTAAAAGTATTGTTTTTGCTCAATAAGCTCTCCAACTACAAGCTGCGCATCTACAATTCCTTTGTAAACAGCCTGGGAGCTGATGCCAAGGTGGACCTGCATATCTACCACTGCGAGCCGCAGAACCTGCTCAACCTCCTCAATGAAAATATCGGTGCTTATGATTACTATGTGGTCATGCCCCATTTTAAGGACACCGACCTTCATCATAACAATTATAACCATGAGGTGATCGAGGCACTGAAGAAGATTTCTCCGGATAAGCTGATCATCATGGACAACTACCTTCCTGACCTGGGAGACGAGGTGGCTTCGGTGTACCAGGACTTTAAAATGGACATTTACAAGTCCCTTAAAGAAGGTATTGCGAGACTGAAAAAATACGACACCCTGATCCTGGTCTATCCGGACAATGTCATCTACCCCTACCCCCGGGAAATCAAACAGGGCTTTAAGAAATTTTGCGTGGAATTCGGACTGAACTTCGAAATCATCAATACCATCTACCCGCAAATGGAACTGAACCCCAATGATGCCTATATCCTGATCGAAGAAAATGACCTGGTCAACCTGATGCGGCAGATCCGCGACGAGGAATACGAACTGGGCGAAGACGTGGGCGTCATCTCTTACAATGACACACCGCTTAAGGAACTGCTGGGCATCACCGTGATGTCCACGGACTTTAAGGTCATGGGGGAAACCGCGGCCTATATGATCAAGAAACGCAAAAAAGAAGTGGTTAAAAATGTCTTCAACTTCATCGACAGAGGCTCTATCTAGCCCTCTTATCCAGTGACTTCATAACAGTACAGGATAGCTTTGCCCCTGTACTTTTTTAATTTCACTGCTACCCAAAATATATTTGATATCATGTCCGATAAAAAAAACCTTGTCCAGAAGCTTGAGTCTGTCAATGAATACGAGAGAGAACCCATCCCTTCAGGAAAGCTAAAGAGCTGGAAAAGCTTTGTGGGCACCTATGCAGGAGAGCACACTGCTGGAACTGAATTTGTACTGGGCCCTTTGTTCGTGGCCCATGGGGCCAGCGCCATTGACCTGGTCTCTGGATTGTTAGTAGGCAATATCCTGGCTGTATTGAGCTGGGCATTTTTCACGGGAAAAGCAGCCGCCAAAACCCGACTCACCCTGTACTTTCAACTGGAAAAAATAGCCGGTAAGCACTTTACCATGATTTATAACCTGGTCAATGCCGTGGCATTCTGCTTCCTTGCTGGAGCCATGATCACGGTGGCGGCCACAGCGGTGGGCATCCCCTTTGACATGGCCATGCCCGCCTTGGATGATACCCTGCCCACCAGCATTGGTTTTGTCCTTACGGTTTTTGTGGTGGGGGCCATTACCACGGTCATTGCCATGTTTGGCTTTAACCAAGTAGTGAAATTCGCCAATATCGCCGCACCATGGATGATCATGATCTTTGTGGCAGCGGCAGTAGCGGTCCTTCCCCGTCTGGGCATCCACTCCATCAGCGATTTCTGGCCCGTGGCCAAGGAAACCATCTGGTCAGGCGTACCTTTGGAAGGGAAAAGCCAGTTTACCTTTTGGCACATCATGTTCTTTGCCTGGTTCTGCAATATGGCCATGCACATCGGTATGGCGGACATGTCCATCCTGAGGTATGCCAAAAAGTGGACCGCGGGATTTGCCACCTCCACAGGGGTTTTCCTTGGACACTATGTGGCGTGGCTGGCCTCTGGGATCCTCTATTCCCTGTTCTTGTTGGAATCGGACAACAGCCTGGTTTTTGCCCCAGGGCCTATTGCTTATGAAGCCGTGGGCATTGCAGGAGCCATCTGTGTGATCATCGCCGGCTGGACCACTGCCAACCCTACCCTGTACCGTGCAGGACTGGCTATTCAGTCCATCAACCCCAACTGGAAAACCTGGAAGGTCACCCTTTTTGTGGGCTTGATCACCACCATTGCCGCCTGTTTCCCGGCATTGATGATGCAGTTGTTGGACTTTGTTGCCCTTTACGGATTGGTACTTATGCCTCTAGGAGCGGTGATTTTTATCGATATATTCCTCTTCCCCAAGATGGGTCTCAAGTCCAATTTTGCGGAATTCAGCAAGCGAAACTTTAACCCTGCAGTGGGCATCACCTGGTTGCTTACCTTGATATTCTGCTTAGGACTTAACTTCTTCGGAGAAGTGGAAATCTTCTTCCTTGGTCTTCCGGGATGGTTTGTAGCGGTGGTCGTTTATGTTATCAGCAGCAAACTGATCCAGAAAAACAGTTCCCCGGCTCCTGTAATGGAGCCCAAAGTCAAAAAAGAAGTTCCCATTTCCTAAAATAACCTGTCATGAACACGCTATTTAAAATCATATCCTTCATTGCCCTGGGGCTTACCCTAATCCCCTCATTTCTGGTCTTCACCGGAACGATTACAGCGGACCAATGCAAAAACCTGATGTTTGCCGGCACGGTAGCCTGGTTTATTACCGCCCCCAAATGGATGAACAAAAAAACAGAAGAGGTCGAAGCATGACCTCTTTTTTTTATAAATGCTGACTAAACACAATTCTCTGAATTTCCGCGTTGTTACCACGCATGAAATTCTCCGATAATTCATTGAGTTGCTTTGAATCCATTAAGAATTAATTCGTGTAATTCGTGGACACCTTCTTGGGATTTTCGTTTACCGGCGCAAACCGAAAGTGCCAGGACCCTAATCATTCCACAAAAAGAAAATTCGTGTAAATCCGTGTAATTCGTGGACCTATATCATAAATCAAACAGAACCTTTTAAATCTTCTTCAAACCCTTTACTTTTAACAGTTTGAAAAAATGGAACAACCCATAACCTAGACCCTATGTTAAAGAAAAAACACCTGGCCGTGCTGTTATTGCTTATGGCCCCTTTATTTTCCATGGCCCAACAAGAAACTTTTGATCTTTACGAGGATGAAGCCCCCAACACCAAAAGTCTACTGCAAAGTGACAGTATCGGAAACGGTGGACGCATCACCAAAGTGGCCATTCCCCAATTAACGGTCTATAAACCTCAAAATAATAACCAAAACGGCAAAGCACTCCTGATCTGTCCGGGTGGCGGCTATGGAATCATCGCCATACAACACGAGGGCTATCAGATTGCCCGTTGGTACAGTGAGCAAGGCTATACTGCTGCAGTGCTGAAATACCGCCTTCCCCAAGAAGACCTGCTGCATGCCTCTTGGGAAGTCCCGCTGATGGATGCTGAAGAAGGCATTAGGTTTTTGAGAAAAAATGCGGAGCAATGGGGATATTCAGCCGATAAAATCGGCGTACTGGGATTTTCCGCAGGAGGCCACCTTGCCTCCTCGGTTTCTGTACACCACCATCCAGCTGAAGGAAATCGGGTCAGTTCCAAACCCAATTTCAGTGTTTTGGTCTATCCCGTCATCAGCATGGACACCACCATTACCCACCAGGGCTCAAGAAAAAACCTGTTGGGAGAGAAACTGGGAACAGAGCTGGAATCCTATTTCTCCAACGAAACACAGGTAAACAAGGACACCCCTCCCGCCTTTTTGGTGCATTCCTGGGACGACCGCGCGGTGCCTGCAGAGAATTCCATCCGATACGCCAAAGCACTTCAAGAACAGGGAACTCCTGTGGAACTCCACTTATTCGAAAAGGGAGGCCACGGATATGGCAGTGGAAATACCGAACGGCATGGCAATGCCGCCAAATGGCTGGAATTAAGCAGCCAGTGGATTACTGACCTGTTTGACTAAACCCAAACTTTCTGGGTATTGGGCAGCCCCCTGTGGGCATATACCCTTCTCAGTCTACTTTTAGGATATTCAGATAAGCTGTTTACAAAATCTGATTATCCGCATTGTTACCACAATTGAAATTTTCCAATAATTCGTTGGGTTTCTTTGAATCTATTAAAAATTAACTGTGTATCCGCAAAGACACCAGTAGCTCTAAGTTAGCAAACCATCTCTCACAGAATGCACAGAAACCCACAGAAAAGGTTTTTTAATTCCGTGAAATTCTGTGGAATCTGTGAGAAATAAATTTGCTGGTGTAATTCCTGATAACCGTAAAAATTAATTCGTGCTAACCTGTCTAGCGCCAGATAGATCCGTGCTAATTCGTGGACACCTTCTTGATATTTTCGTTTGCTGGCATAATTGCGAATATTCATATTACAAAAAACACCAAACAGCATTTCTATAAAAACTGTCCAAAAAATTTGCATACTTTAGCAATCAATCATTATATTGCAAAGCGTGAAAGAAGAGATATTTTAATTTCTTTTTTCATACACCTTTAGTATATCCTCTTCCTTTTAGGATATTTTAAAGTCAACCGGACCAAAAACCGGATTACGAGTTGTTAACCCTAAGCTCAGAAGTTCAAACTTTTTCTCTTTGCAGGTCTTACGACCTTACAAGGACAGTATTGTATAACATTGAACCCTTAGTATTAACCAACTCCGTAAGATTATGACTTTAGTTGCAAACGGCCTCTTTTTACAGATCGACAGTGAATCCAGGATTCCCAAGTATCAACAGATCGTAGATTCCATTATCAAAAACATTGAAAATGACTATTTAAAAGTAGGTGAAAAACTCCCCTCCATCAATGAGATCAGTGAGGAATATTACCTCAGCCGTGACACGGTGGTCAGGGCTTATAACCTGCTCAGGGAGAAAAAAATCATCACCTCAGTAGTCAGCAAAGGCTTCTACGTCAACAAATCCATCAACAGCTCTACCAGCAAAACCCTTTTTATACTCAATAAACTTAGTAACTATAAGCTAGAAATCTACAATACCTTTGTCAACAGCATGGGCTCAGGCAGCCAGGTGGACCTACAGGTTTACCATTGTGACCCAAAACTCTTGATCAATATACTGGAGGAAAACATGAACGCCTACGATTACTTTGTGGTCATGCCCCACTTCAAAAATGAACAGTCCAAGCATTCCAATTATGATGAAAATGTACTTTCCTGTCTTAAAAGGATTCCAAAAGACAAACTGGTCATCATGGACAATTACCTTCCTAGTCTGGGTGATGAAGTGGCCTGCATCTACCAGGACTTTAAATCGGATATTTACAATGCCTTAAATGAGGCCAAGTCACAGCTTGAAAAATACGACAAACTCATTCTGGTTTTCCCCAACAACCCTATTTACCCTTATCCCAAAGAAATCAAGCAGGGTTTCCTCAACTTCTGCAACAACCAAAAATTTGACGCAGAGGTACTGGACAAAATTTACCCGGACATGGAGCTCCAGCAAAAGGATGCCTATATTGTCATTGACGAAAATGACCTGGTCAGCCTGGTCAAGCAAACACGGGACATGCGCTATGAGATCGGAAAAGATATCGGGGTGGTTTCCTATAATGACACGCCACTCAAGGAGCTCTTCGACATTACGGTCATCTCTACAGATTTTGAACTGATGGGAGAATCAGCAGCCTATATGATCAAAAAACACAAGCAGGAAGTAGTCCCCAATATTTTTAGTTTTATCGACAGGGGCTCGCTTTAAAATCATGGTTCTACAAAACAGGGTTGACCGTTTTTCAGACAGCTTTCCTTTTCCAAACACGGACAACTCTGTTTTTTTATGCTTCTTTCCTCTTTTCAATCTTCCACATCTCACCTCCTGAATTTAATGGACACCTTTTAATAGAAGAGAGTGGATAATAAAACGTACATTTCTACTCCCCACGCACCCCCCTGGCCCCCTGAAGGGGGAAAGCCTGCGCTCAAACGACCGACTTACAAAAGTGAACTCTTTGCTGATAGGAAGTGGCATACACTTACTTCCCACTTCGTACTTCGTACTTGATACATTGTACTTCCTTCAATTATTCGACAGTAGACATTCAGCATTCTTCACTCCCATCCCGTTGGTTCTTAAAGCGTTTGGCAAAGACATCAACACCCTACACTTCCATACTTCCCACTTTGTACCTCGTACTTTGTACGTGCCTCTTCTCCATCACATTTCCCCCAGGCGTTTACCCTTACTATCTTTCAGCGAAGAATGCTTGGGAGAACCGATCACCTGTGATCCATAAATTCCTGAATGGCCGCTAAACAAATACGCCACCACGCAGGCCAAGCCCACATAGACTCCGGACTCAGCCCCAAAAAGTTCTATCCCCATCAAAGTACAGGACAAAGGGGTATTGGTCGCCCCCGAAAACACCCCAACAAAGCCCATGCCTGCCAGCAATGCCATTGGCAATGGGATAAATCCAGAAAGCATATTTCCAAGGGTGGCCCCCGTATAGAAAAGCGGGGTAACTTCCCCTCCTTTAAAACCTGCTCCCAAAGTCAGAGAAGTAAAACCGATTTTTCCCAAGAAAACATACCAAGGTAATTTGGTATCAAAAGCCTCTACGATGGTCGGCACTCCCAACCCTATATACTTTGTGGTCCCGATCAGAAAAACCAATACGGCCACCATAAGCCCCCCCACTAAGGGCCTGAGGGGGGCATAGCGAAATGCTTTCTTGAAAATTTCCGCCCAGAAATGCGTTGCTTTGGCAAATAGCCTGCCTGCTAAACCGAAGCTTATTCCAGCCGGAATGATCCACAGGACATTGACCAAACTTAGATCAGGAATAAAAGGAATATGGTAATGGGTATGGTGGGCTTCCCATAAATCAGCGCAGGCGTAGTCTGCGACATAAGCACCCAAAAAAGCGGGCAAGATGGACTCATACCGCACCCGGCCCACGATCAGCCATTCCAAGGCAAATATGGCCCCCGCCAAAGGAGTCCCAAAAACAGATGCAAATCCGGCCGCGACCCCCAAGGTAATGATGGCCTTGCGGTCGACCGGCTTCAGCTTAAACCACTTGGTAAACTGATCCGCTATTGCACCGCCCATTTGGACGGCCGTACCCTCTCGCCCAGCAGAGCCACCGAAAAGGTGGGTGGCGATGGTACCAAACAGTACCAAAGGCGCCATCCTAAGCGGAATGGGTGTTAGAGGGTTATAAAATTCCTCCAGCAACTGGTTATTGCCTTTGACCACTGAAGTCCCGAATTTGTAATAAACCCAGCCGATGACCAAGCCTCCCAAAGGCAAAAGAGCGATCATATATAGATGTTCCTCTCGGTAATTGGTAGCCCATTCCAGCCCAAAAAGAAAAAAGGCTGAGGCCGTGCCCACCAAGAGCCCAATGGTTATGGCCAAAACCAACCATTTGACGGTATATATCAGACTTGGAAGGAATTCGTATTGGGTAAATTTCTTGAAATGAATCAATTCGCGCGCCCTCTCCAACATAGGTATTGCAGTTAATTTTCAGGATTGTACATAAGTTGAAGCAGGAGTCATCAGCACTGAAAAAATCAGGGCGGTTAAAGGTGGTACCCCATCACCTGAGGCAAATATAGACTTTTTTCTTAACTTAAATTAGTGGATGTAGTTTATGGGTAAAACAGTAGTTATGAAAAACATACTTATTACAGGAGGATCAGGCCTTGTAGGAAAAAGGCTCACTAAAGAATTGGAATCGGCAAATTATCAAGTCGCTTGGATGAGCCGGTCACCTGAGAAACAGGAGCAGAAAAGTTTTGGTTGGGATATCAACCAAGGGACCATGGACGATGAAGCGCTGCAGTGGTCGGACGCCATCATCCATTTGGCAGGAGCTGGTGTAGCCGAAAAGAAATGGACCAGCCAACGGAAAAAAATCATCTTGGAAAGCCGGACCAAAACGGCCCAATTGCTTTTTGACCGGCTCAGGGTCTTGGAAAACAAACCGGAAATCATCGTTTCTGCCAGCGGAGCCAATTATTACGGGTTGGACAATGGGGAAGAATGGCTCAACGAAGAAAGTCCTGCGGGCAATGACTTTCTCTCCGAGGTGGTGGTCAAATGGGAAAAGTCCGTCAAGCAATTTGAAAGCCTTGGTCTCCGCACGGCCTGCCTGAGGACAGGCATCGTCCTGGCCAAGGACGGAGGCGCCTTACCACAAATGCTCCAACCGCCCATTGCTGCTCCTCTGGGCACGGGAAGCCAATACATGAGCTGGATCCACCTGGAGGACTTGGCCCGGATGTTCATTTTCGCACTTGAGCAAAATAATATCACAGGAAGCTATAATGCCGTGGCGCCGAACCCGGTCACCAACAGGGAGCTGACCAAAAAAGCAGCAAAAGTCAAAGGAAAACCTTATGTGGACATTCCTGTCCCCGGTTTTTTCTTGAAATTGATCTTGGGCGAAATGGCTGGCATGGTCCTTGGTGGCAACAAGGTTTCGGGGGACAAGATCATTGAGGATGGCTTTAAATTCCATTTCAGTGAAATTGACCATGCGCTTGAGGAAGTGTTTAGACGGGAAAAATAAGCTGCTTAAGCATGAATTTATCTGGGTAATGGCCAAAAGCTATAGCACGGACCTTCCCCTGCCAATCAAAAACCATAAAACCGTGCCCAGTAAAGGCAAAAATATGACAATAATGACCCAGATTAATTTGTCGGTGGAAGTATGGAACCTGCTCCGTACCACATCCACGATGGTAAAGATATAGATAATCGTTCCTATGATACCCAGTCGATACATTTCGCTTTTACATTTTAAATGTATAAAAGTACTACTCGCACAGTTTATTTTACCTTCGAAATGAATTTAGTTAATTTTTCCAAGAATAATTAAGGAACTTTGAATAGATACAAATCCAAACGCGCAAACACAATCCCTATGTTCAAAATAATATTGCCCTTTTTGCTGTTACTGCAGTCATTTACCGTCTTTGCCCAGGAGAAAATCCCTCTTGACTACTACCTAAAACCCGGCTACAGCTATAACCCCGATATCCCGACTCCCGAATCAGTACTGGGATTCAACATTGGGGAATGGCATGTCAGTCATGACCAGGTTTATATGTACATGAAGGAACTGGCAGCTGCTTCTGACAGGGTAAAAATAGAGGTAATCGGCCGAACTTATGAAAAGCGCCCGCTGATCATGCTGACCATCAGCCACCCGAACAATCTAGACAGAATCAATGCCATCAAGTACCAAAGGTCCCAGCTCCGCGACCCTTCTCAATCCAGGAGTTTGGATTTGGAAAACATGCCGGTAGTGGCCTATATGGGCTATTCCGTTCACGGAAACGAGCCCAGTGGGGTCAATGCATCCCTTTTGGCCGCCTATCACTTTGCCGCGGCCAATGAAATTGAAGAAGACCTGAAAAATACGATTATCCTGATGGAACCGGGGCTCAATCCGGACGGGATCAACCGGTTTGCCTCTTGGGTAAATTCCAACCGGAGCATCCACATGAACGGACATGCGGTAAACCGCGAACTCAATGAGGCCTGGCCCGGGGGGCGCACCAACCATTACTGGTTTGACCTTAACAGGGACTGGCTTCCCGTACAACATCCTGAATCAAGAAGCAGAATTTCCAAATTGCAAGAGTGGAAGCCCAATATGGTACTGGATTTTCATGAAATGGGCACAAACAGCACCTTCTTTTTCCAGCCGGGCATTCCCAGCAGAAACCATCCCCTTACCCCGGCAAAAAACTTTGAACTGACGGAAAAAATAGCCCAATATCACAGCAAGTACCTGGATGAAATAGGCTCGCTTTATTTTTCACAGGAGAGCTATGATGACTATTACTATGGAAAAGGATCCACCTACCCTGATGTTCAGGGTCAGATAGGAATCTTGTTTGAACAAGCCTCCTCCAGGGGTCATTTTCAGGAAAGCACCAATGGACCCTTGAGCTTTGCCTTTACCATCAGGAACCAGTTTACCGCCTCCCTCTCTTCTTTCGAAGCAGCAGTCTCCATGCGAAAGGACCTTAACAGTTATATGAGGGACTTTTACCTGGACGCCAAATCCGACTCAGATGCGGACACCAACAAAGCCTACATCTTCGGAATGCAAAAGGACAGAGGAAAGACCTTTCACCTGGCTGATATGATCCTCCAGCATGACATCAAACTCTACGAGCTGAAGGAAAACATCACCGTCAACGGTGTGGACTTCAAAGCGGAACATGCATTTATCATCCCTCTCAATCAACCTCAATACAGGCTGATCAAGGGCATGTTTGAGACCCGGACAGAATTTCAGGACAGCCTTTTCTACGATGTATCGGCATGGACACTCCCCATGGCCTTTGACATGCAATTCATGACTTTGAACAGCCGCATTCTTAATTTGGCCAATGTGGAAGAGGTAAAAAAAGGACTTCAGATGCCCAAAGGAAAAGTAAACGGAGCCGCCGGAGCTTATGGATATGCCTTTGAATGGACCGAGTACTATGCGCCCAAAGCCGCTTATATGCTTATGCAAAAAGGGTACAACCTGAGGGTGGCCCATACTCCCTTTGAAATCAGCTCTGAACTAAAATTTGAGCGAGGCAGCATCCTGGTGGATAAAGGGCGGTCCGGAGCAAGTGACCAAACCTTTTTTGAAGACCTTCAAACCGCCGCAAGCCAAACTGGAATCACCATCCATGGGATCAATTCAGGCTATACCGGAGGAATCAACATGGGCTCTCCGAGCATTGATGTCCTTGAAAAACCGGAGATTGCCTTGATGGTCGGAGATGGCATCACCAGCAGCGAAGCCGGCGAGATCTGGCATCTGCTGGACCAAAGAATGGAAATGCCCATAACCTTGGTCCCCAAGGAACTTATAGGACGAGCCGATCTTCATCGCTACAATGTGCTCATTTTGCCCAATGGGGACTACTCCAGTCTGCACGGGACTTCTATCGACAAACTTAAATCCTGGGTAAGCGACGGCGGCACATTGATCGCCAGGGGAAGGGCCCTCAGCTGGCTCAACCAGCATAAAATCGGAAAATTCACCTTTAAAGAAACTACCGATAAAGACAGTACCCTTCAAAAAAGTTATGCGAACCTTGCCAATGACCGGGGTTCCAAAGTTACCGGCGGGGCAATCTTCAACGCAAAACTGGACCTCAGCCACCCTCTGGGATACGGCTATCAAAGCGAGGACATCTATACTTTCCGCAACAATAACCAGTTTATGGAACCATCAGACAATCCATTCGCCAATCCTTTGGTCTATACCTCAAGCCCACTGGCCAGTGGATACATCCACCCTGACAACCTGGAGCAGCTAAAAAACACCGCCACGATCAGGCTTTCCTCCATGGGGAGAGGCAAGATCATTGGTTTTGTGGACAACCCTAACTTCAGGGCCTTCTGGTTTGGCACCAATAAACTGTTCTTTAACAGTATTTTCTTTGGACAGACCATCAATAGCAGTTCAGCCAGATAATCTGGGGCGTTGAATTTCCCCAAATTGTTGGCAGCATAATCCCTGCACCTAGGCCTCCCTTTGCTTGAGGAAGGGGAGGCTTTTTCCTTAGAAAAATGTTACCCCCATCTGCTCTGACTGCCTTCCTCTTGTCTTAAAGCAAATCATCACCCATTTTCCCCAATTATTAAAGGTCCTCTCCCCATCACCCGACATTGCCAATATTGATCCATTTTAAATAGTTTTGCATCTGCAAAAAGCACTGCTATTCTCTTCCTATTTTAAGGTAAAAAATGTAATTTGCGCCATCGTTTCCCCAATAGACAATGATTCAAAAATTATTTCCATTAGATAAAAACTACATCCTCAGACAGGCCCAGTCCGTACTGGAAGAGGAGCTTTTGGAGGTAATGGTAGATGAATTAAAAAGATCCTACACCCTTCTTTACAATCCATTGGGTCTGATCGACAACACTTATCGACAGATCATAGAAACCTTGAATTTCCCCAAGGACAGGATAAAAGTCATTTATGAGCAACTTTGTGGGATTTACCGTTTCAAGTACGGCTCCAACCAACTTGAGTTTCTTTTTGACGGACGTAGCCATCTGGACAAATACCAAGAAGACTGGAAGGAACACTTTATACTTTGGCTTAGGGAAATGGGCAACCATGAATCCTATGTAAAAACCATGCTGCGCATGACGGTACTTTATGACACAGAGAACCGGGCGGAGTTTGCCGAAAACCGCTGCAAGAGCTTTGTCAATGAGTTTTTTCAACTCAAGATCATCAAGAGAAAAGGAGAGCTAAAGCTTAAAATAGCTTAAGCCAGTATTGAGTAATTAGTATGGAGTCTTGAGCCCGTCCCTTTAAAAAAGACGACAGACTGTAGATGCCAGGCGCTGGATTTTAAACATTGGATAACTGAACCGGTCTGGATTTTAGGATGGTTCGGAATTTGAAATTCAGCACTACCATTGACAGAAAACCTCACTGCAAGAAACCAACATTTTGTTCAAACATTAAGAGATTGAATAACTTTGTTTTATTCTATTCGATTTTGTTGTCCCGTCATCCCGCTTAAAAATTGAGCCTCAGGCCCAACTTTTGCCGTGCCAGCGCCAAGCTCACGGCACAACCGGAAAAAATCAGAATATTATATCGACTGTCAATGGCAGGAGGCAAAACCTGAACAGCACCAGGATAAAGGAAATTTGGACAATAAAACTTTGAGGCCTCTGTGTAACCTTTGAGTCCTCCGTGGTCAACAACACAAGACCGATATGAATTACCCGAAATACCACAAGCATTCCCAGCCAATACCCATCCTATCCGTGAACTACTTCAAAGCCATCAAACTTTCGGTCGTAGCCTTCATCCAAAAGCATAAGCTCCTTTACCTCGGCCCTGGCAGGCCCTTCCCGTAACCACTTCTCCATGGCCTCCAATTGGGCATCGTTACCTTGTATGACCGTCATTACAGAACCATCGGATTCATTTCTTACCCAACCTTTTACCCCCAATTCACGGGCTTTATCCTGGGTACTTTTCCTAAAAAACACCCCTTGTACTTTTCCGATCACTTTGTACTTTTTATTCATGCCCTGTAGAACTTTATCTTCCTACAAATTTAAGAAAGATCAAATTCTTTAAAACCCCTCTATACATTCTTGCACTATTCTTTGTAAATTAAAGCTAATTGAAACAGTAATTTTGAAAAGTACCATTCAGAAAAACGCCCATTATCCAAACTTCCCTCAGGTCAATCTTGTTAATTGTTCTGTATGAAAGGTTTTAGATTCACAAAATACGTTCCGCAAAAGGATGCCAACAAAACCACCTTTGAGAACCTGCTGGAAATCTTCCTGCAGCTGGTGACCATGACTGGTGGAGATGTGGCAGAAGCACTGAGCTGGCTGACCAATATGGACAACCGCTACGGGCTGACCAATCCCCAATATGGTATCGGAGACTTTATTGATGAGCTAAAGGACAAGGGCTACCTTACAGAGGAGAACCAAAAGGGGGAGTTTAATATTACGGGAAAATCCGAACAGCAAATCCGAAGAAATGCCCTGGAAGAAATCTTCGGCAAGCTCAAGCGGGGCAAAGGGGGCCAGCACCGCACCACCCATTCCGGCCAAGGTGAAGAGCCTGGCACGGACCGACGACCATTTGAGTTTGGGGACGGCATGGAACAGATTGCCCTGACCGATTCCCTTAGAAATGCACAGGTAAATCATGGTTTTGGAGGTGATTTTCTACTTACAGAAGATGACCTGGAAGTCACCGAAAATGAATACCGTACCCAGACCAGTACGGTCCTGATGATCGACATTTCCCACTCCATGATCCTTTATGGTGAAGACCGCATCACTCCGGCCAAAAAGGTGGCCATGGCTTTGGCTGAACTGGTGCAAACCCGCTACCCCAAGGACACCTTGGACATTATCGTCTTTGGCAATGATGCCTGGCAGATAGACATCAAGGACATTCCTTACCTGCAAGTCGGGCCCTATCATACCAATACCGTGGCTGGCCTACAACTGGCCATGGATTTGCTGAGAAGAAGGAAAAACCCCAATAAACAGATCTTTATGATTACAGATGGTAAGCCCACCTGTTTGAAAGTAGGGATCAAATACTATAAAAACAGTTTTGGCATAGACAGTAAAATCCTGAACGAAACGCTGAAACTGGCCGCGCAATGCCGTAAGCTGAAAGTACCCGTTACCACTTTTATGATTGCCTCAGACCCTTACCTGAAGGAATTTGTCAAGGAATTCACCAAAGTAAACAATGGGAACGCCTATTACAGCAGCTTAAAAGGCCTTGGGCACCTGATTTTTGAAGATTATCGAAGAAACAGAACAAAACGCTTTTGAGCATGACATACCAGCAACTAAGCAGCAAAGATTTACTAAAAATAAAAACTTTGGGCGAACTGAAAGCCTCCGGATATCAACCAAAATCCATCAAAGAGGAGCTTCGCCAAAACCTGATCAGCAAGATCAAAGCCAAAGAAAATGTTTTTGAAGGCATCTGGGGATATGAGGAAACCGTCATTCCAGACATCGAAAGAGCGATCCTTTCACGGCACAACATCAATTTCCTGGGACTTCGGGGCCAGGCCAAAACCAGAATAGCACGGCAAATGACCTCTTTGTTGGACGAATATGTCCCCGTGGTGAAGGGCTCTGAACTTAACGATGACCCGCTTGCCCCATTAACGAGTTTTGCCAAGGAGATGATTTCTGAAAAAGGGGACGACACTCCTATTGCCTGGTTGTACAGGGAAGAACGCTATACCGAAAAACTGGCCACACCAGATGTATCTGTTGCAGACCTTATCGGGGACGTGGATCCCATCAAGGCAGCCACCATGAAAATTTCCTATAATGATGAAAGGGTCATCCATTACGGTCTTGTCCCCCGTTCCCACCGATCGATCTTTGTGATCAACGAGCTTCCTGATCTCCAGGCAAGAATACAAGTAGCCCTTTTTAATATCCTTCAGGAAGGAGACATACAGATCAGGGGCTTTAAGCTCAGGTTACCGCTGGACATACAGTTTGTCTTCACCGCCAACCCTGAGGATTATACCAATAGGGGAAGTATCGTCACGCCGCTGAAAGACCGGATCGAATCCCAAATCATCACCCATTACCCTAAAAATATCGAAATCGGCAAAAAAATTACCGCGCAGGAAGCCAAGGTGAATGGAAAACCCATGGAAAAAATCCATGTTCCCGGCTTAATGAAGGACCTGATCGAGCAAGTGGCCGTGGAAGCACGTGGGAGTGAATATGTGGATGAAAAAAGCGGTGTTTCTGCGCGCCTCACCATCACGGCCTACGAAAATTTGCTTTCCGCAGCAGAAAGAAGGATCTATCTCAATGATGAAAAAGAAACAGTGACCAGAATTGCCGATTTGATAGGCATTATCCCTGCCATCACCGGCAAGGTGGAGCTGGTATATGAAGGAGAACAGGAAGGCGCAGGCCTGGTGGCCTACAACCTGATAGGAAAGGCCATCCGAACACTATTTGCCCATTATTTCCCTACGCCGGAACAAAAGAAAAAAGATAAAGAAGGCAACCCCTATGTCTTGCCCCTGTCATGGTTTGGGGAAGGCCACCATCTTGACATCCTGGCCTCCCAAAGTGACAAGGAATACAAAAAGGCACTGCACCAAGTTCCCGGTCTGGAAAAGATCACCACCAACTTTATCAAGCACATGCCGGATAAGGAAAAGGAATTTTATATGGAATTTGCCCTGCATGGCCTGGCAGAATACAGCCAGATCAGCAAAAAACTTCTGGACACCGGCATGCAGTTCAAAGACCTCTTCAGCAGCATGTTTGACATGGGAGCCCCTGGTGAGGGAGATTTTGATGAAGAAGATTTGAATTAAACGTCCCTCAAGGTACATGAGAAAATCGTTTTCTTTACTTCTTGCCTTGCTTGGTTGGTTTGCACTTATTGCCCAATTCATATTAATGTTACAAACCACCACCTTGCCTTTTTCGGAAATGCTCGTGCGGTTTTTCAGTTTCTTCACTATCCTGACGAATCTAATGGTTGCCATCTATTTTAGCCGTCAACTCTTTCCGGATAAGCACAAAGGAAAAAGGATGTTTTGGAACCGTTCTGGAAGGTTAACAGCACTCACTGTTTACATAACAGTGGTAGGAATCGTTTATCAAGTTGCCCTTAGACACGAATGGAACCCTAAAGGATTGCAGAAATGGGTAGATGAGATACTTCACTCGGCTATCCCTATCTTGGTGATCATTTATTGGTGTCTCTATGAGAATTTCCCTCGAACCACCTTTAAAGCTATCCCTTTTTGGTTAATGTACCCTTTATGCTACTTGATCCTTGTCTTGTTAAGAGCAGAATTTTCCGGATTTTACCCATATCCTTTTTTAAAGGTCTCTTCAATTGGTTGGCTGGAGACGCTCTCCAATATTGGCATTTTGTTTTTGTTATTCCTTTTTCTCTCTTTTCTACTATTGGGGACAGGAAAGGCACTTTATAAAAGATTAAACGGAAAATCACTGCCATCATAAAACGGTGTGGGGTCTTACTTCCAACTAAAGCCGACAATAAAATTCTTTATTTGACTCCTTTTGCTATCTTTATTTCTTCTTTGGGAACGAACAATCACAAACCACATACATCATGTTTAAAAAAATCCTTTTTGCACTGTTAGCGGTTCTGGTAATTATCCAATTTATCAAGCCGGAAAAAAACACATCAAATGCACAACCGGCCCCAATGAGTGAAAAATACGCCATCCCTGAAGACGTGGAAGGGATACTTCAAAAAGCGTGTAACGACTGCCACTCCAACAGCACCGAATACCCTTGGTACTCAAATTTCCAGCCTGTGGCCTGGTGGATGGACGGACATATCCAGCATGGTAAAAAGCATTTAAACTTTGATAACTTCACCAAAGCATCAATTGCCCGCCAGAACCACAAACTGGAGGAAATCATTGAGGTGATCGAAGAAGGGGAGATGCCCCTGAAGTCCTACACCTCCCTTGGCATGCATGCCGAGGCCAATCTGACAGAGGACGAAAAAGCAAGCCTGACCTCCTGGGCCAAGGAACAAATGACCATGCTCAAATCCCAATACCCTGCGGACAGTCTGGTTATGAAAAGACGTTCCCAACCGCAAGCAGAAGCTCATTAAAATAGAAAAGCAGCCTATCCAACGACGTGAAACGGCTGCTTTTTTTATCTGCTATAAATATTCTATTTCTTTTTTAAGAGCTCAAGGTATAAAGCCTCTACTTTAGCCCGGGCCCAAGGAGTTTTCCTCAGGAATTTCAAACTGCTCTTTATGCTTGGGTTGTTCATGAAGCAATTGATTCTCACCTTATCACTGAGGTTTTCCCAACCATAATATTTTACCAGCACCGTAACAATTTGCTCCAACTTCACCCCATGCATGGGATTATTGGGTTGATCTTCCATTTAGTAAGGACATTTATATGAAGTTATAAAGATACTTGAATTAACTTTGCCCTATGGCACCTTCAAAGATAAATCAAAATACAATTTTAAAGCACCTAGGTTTTGAGCAACTCAACGACCTACAGAAGACCACGCTCGCTGCTGCAAAAACCAACTCCAAAATCCTGCTTTTGGCCCCTACGGGAAGTGGAAAAACACTGGCCTACTTGCTGAGTGTCCTTTCCAAACTGGATCAGGACAAAGAAGGCGTCCAGGCCCTTATTCTGGCTCCCACCAGGGAACTTGTTCTTCAGATAGAAAGCGTTCTGAAACAGATGAAGCTCCCTGTAAAAGTCAATGCCTGTTACGGAGGCCACCTATTTAGCATAGAGCGTAAAAACTTTTCTGTTCCCCCAACCATCTTGGTAGGGACCCCGGGAAGAATCAAAGACCATATGGAAAGGGGCACTTTCAATCCGGAGACCATCACCCAAGTCGTGTTCGATGAGTTTGACAAAGCCTTGGAACTTGGTTTTACCGGACAAATGAGCTATATCACCGGGCAACTTTATCAGGTAAAGGAAAAGTTGCTAGTTTCTGCCACCAATGGAATAGAAATCCCCTATTACTTGGATTTTGACGAACATCATGTGGTGGAATATGAAGGGTATTCCAGCCCTGATATTAAGATTAGAAAGCTAACAATGCCCAAGGGGAAAAAGCTGGAAGGTCTTTTAAAGATCCTGAAAAACCTTGTTGTCGGACAAAATGCAATTGTTTTTGCCAATTTCAGGGACGACTGCGATCGCATTGCCGAATTCCTGGAACAACATGGCATCTTCTATTCCCGGTTCAGGGGCGGCCTGGAACAGGATGAGCGTGAATCCCAACTCACTAAATTCCGAAATGGCAGTGCACAGGTGCTTATAGCCACTGACATTGCCTCAAGGGGGCTGGACATTCCCGACCTGGATTTTGTCATCCATTTTCAAATCCCCCCTCATGAAAACACCTTTATCCATCGCAACGGCAGAACAGCCAGAATGAAAGCTTCTGGTACCAGCGTGCTGCTCATGACTGAAAGCGATCACTTACCGGAGTACTTAGCCCACCCTCCGGAAGAACTTGAACTGGACCAGCCGGTTGAGACGGTCAAACCCGCCTTTGCCACACTCCACATCAACAAGGGCAAAAAGCACAAGGTCAACAAAATTGACCTGGTAGGTTTCTTTCTTCAATTTGACTTTTTGGGCAAAGAAGACCTGGGCCTGATTGAAGTAAAAGACTTCTTTTCCTATGTGGCCATCAGCAGGGAAAAATACCGAGAGGCCATAGAAGCTTCCAAGCACCAAAAAATCAAAAGAAAGGCAATCAAAGTAACATTGGCAAAGTGAGGATTGAAGTACGAAGTATAAAGTACGAAGAGACTGTAATCTAAACTCTGTCTGAGACTTTGAAAATCAATTAAAGTTCATAAGATAGAGATATGAGAGAAGAACAAGAATCAGCATTTAAGAAGAAAGTACTGGACCAGTTTTTA
>NZ_BAAHAP010000093.1:0-19834 GCF_054777495.1 Echinicola sediminis
GGGATTCAATCATTTGCATTAGCTTAAATGGTGTAATCAATTATTGTAACCGAGCATCCTGTGAGTTGCTCGGCTATAAGGAGATGGCGTTAGTCGGAAAAAGCTTTGAGGAGCTTTTTCCAAAGGGTAATTGGCCTGGGTTTGATAAAGTTCGGGAAGCTATTTTTTCAAACCATACTTTTGCTCCCATGCTATTGGAGAAATCAGGAGAAGGGGAGTTAGCTCAGGCACTTTCCGTGCAGTTTTCTCCAATAGTAAATGAAAAGGATCATATAGTGGGGATTTCAGCGATCATCAGACAGGGAGGTAAATTCGGAAAGGAAGCTATTGGGTCACTGGAAACGGAAAATGGGACATTGATAGGTGACTCCATTCGGGACATTGGGGAAAGTAAGGAGGTCCAAAAAGTCCTCGAAGAGTTTGATTACCAGTTACAAATTAAGAACAAGGAATTGGACCAATTTGCCTATGTGGCTTCCCATGATTTGAGAGAGCCTTTAAAAACGCTGAGCAGCTTTACGGAATTTTTATCCACTGATTATGGAGAACATTTTGATGAGATGGGAAGGAAAAGCATTCAGTTCATTACGGAAGCAACCGGAAGGATGGAGCAATTGATCAAGGGATTGCTTGAGTATAACCGTATTGGAAAAGAGGGAAGCCTAGAAATAGTGGATTGCCATCTGGTCATTGGGGAGGTGATCGACAACTTTTCCTCTTACATCAAAGCAACCGGGGCTGTTATTAAAGTGGGAAACTTGCCCAAAATCAGTGCCTACAAAAAAGAAATTGCTCAGCTCTTTCAAAATTTAATAATTAACGGGATCAAGTTCCGTAGAAAAGAGGTAAAACCTGAAATAGCCATTTCTGTGGAAAAGCAAGAGGGCAGTTGGCTTTTTGCTGTAAAGGATAATGGAATCGGAATAGCGGATCACTATCATGAAAGAATTTTTATGCTCTTCCAGCGGCTACATAATAGAGAAAAGTACACCGGTAATGGAATCGGCCTGGCCCATTGCCACAAAATAGTTGCCTTGCATGGGGGGCAAATTTGGTTGGAGTCGGAGATAAGCAAAGGCAGCACTTTTTATTTTACCATTCCCTGTGATTGAATATTGACCACCTTATGAAAAACAAAGTAAACTGTATTCTTTTGATAGATGATGATGAGCCTACCCACTTAATGAATAAGGTCATCATCAGAAAAACGATGAGTGCTGAAAAAGTTATTGTCGTTAAGAGTGGGATAGAAGCGCTTGCCTATTTAAACCAACAAAAAGAGAGCGAAGGGCCATTTCCCAACCTGATTTTTTTGGATATCAATATGCCCGCCATGAACGGTTGGGAATTTATGGAAGAGTACAGGAGATTTTCCGAAGGGCAAAAGTCTGATATTTTTATCGTAATGCTTTCCACCAGTGACTGCCCCGATGATTTGGAAAGGGCAAGCAGGTATCGGGAAATCTGTGAGTACGAAACCAAACCGCTTACCATTGATAAAATGAAAAGGATCATTGATTTATATTTTAAACAAGAGGATTGTATGGCTAAGTGAACAGCCATTTGGAAAGAAGTTAGGAGAAAAGATACTCAACAGTAATTCAAAAGATTCATTAACCGTATCCACCAGAATGAAGGCTTTGGATAAAATCAGTATCAAGCAAAATAAACGACACATAGTAGTGGAAGTAAGATCACCCCTAAAGCCTGGATCATTGATCCGGGCTTTTTTATGCTTGGTCCATTGCCTATGCCCGGGCATTTTTACTAAATTGTAAAATTTATCACTGATCATTTCTTAACCAATAAAATGAATAAAGCTGCCATTATTTTCTTCTTGTTGTTCTCTATCCTGAGTCTTGCTGAGGCCAGGCAACAAAGCCAAAAGCCCAATGTCATTTTGATCATCACCGATGATCAGGGTTACGGGGATTTGGGATTTACGGGCAATCCCCACGTTCAAACTCCTAACATAGACCAACTGGCCCGCGAAAGTACCCGGTTCAACCAGTTTTATGTTTCTCCGGTTTGTGCTCCTACCAGGTCCAGCTTGATGACAGGAAGGTATTCCTTAAGGACGGGCGTGAGGGATACGTACAACGGCGGCTCCATCATGGCCCCTGAGGAGGTGACCATTGCAGAAATGCTCAAGGCAGAAGGGTATAGCACTGGAGCATTTGGAAAATGGCATTTAGGGGATAACTATCCTTCTAGGCCCAATGATCAGGGTTTTGACGAGTCCTTGATCCATTTATCGGGAGGAATGGGCCAGGTAGGAGACGTGACCACTTATTTTAAGGGAGACAGCAGTTATTTTGATCCCGTCCTTTGGCATAATGGTGAGCAAAAGGCATATGAAGGCTACTGTTCGGATATTTTTGCCGGGGAGGCCATCAAGTTTATAGAGCAAAGCCAAAAGCATCCAGACACCCCTTTCTTTTGTTATTTATCTTTCAATGCTCCCCATACCCCGCTTCAAGTGCCGGAGGAGTATTACCAGAAATACAAGGACATAGATCCCGCTGAGGGATTTGATGGGGAATTGAATCCCTACCGTGAAATGAGCGAGAAGGATAAGGAAGATGCCCGAAAGGTATATGCGATGGTCGAGAATATCGATGATAATGTGGGGAGGATGTTAGCTAAACTGGAGGATTTGGGGATAGAGGAGAATACCATGGTGATCTTTATGACCGATAATGGCCCACAGCAGATGCGCTATGTGGCAGGTCTTCGGGGGCTAAAAGGTCAGGTGTACCGTGGAGGTGTCAGGGTACCATTTTTCCTGAAATATCCCGGACATCCTGGTGGAACTCAGGATATCTCTACCACAGCAGCGCACATAGATGTTCTGCCTACTTTGGCGGAGCTTTGTGGGGCAAGTCTTCCGAGGGATCGGAAGATTGATGGAAAAAGCTTGGTGCCATTGATTGATGGAAAAGGTGTAGCGTGGGAAGACCGGCCCCTGTTCTTTTATTGGACCAGAAAATATCCCGAGCTTTATCAAAATATGGCCTTACAGAAGGGGAATTACCGCTTGGTCGCCCATGCTGGATACAATGCACAAGGTCGGGAATTTGAGTTGTATGATATGATCAATGATCCCTATGAGCGGAATAATTTGAATGCAGCTCATCCTGAGCTGGTGCTGGAATTGAAAACTGCTCTGGACAAAACTTATGAAGAACTTATCCGTTCTGAGCATATTATCCACCCCCCTCGCATTGAAATCGGAAGTGGGCATGAAAACCCTACGATTCTTAACCGAAACGATGCAGATGGTGAGCGGGGGATTTGGAACCAAGAAGAGGTTTATGGAAAATGGCTGGTAAAGGTAAATAAGGGAAATTACACCTTTCGTTTTAAGTTTATCCATCCAGTGCCTGCGGGGGGCAAAATGGTGCTGGAAGTGGGATCAAAGGTTTTTCAATTCTCCAATGATGCGGAAACAGACTGGATAGAAATGAAAAATGTGCCTTTGGATACAATGGAGGTAGATTTAATCCCATTTTACACTTATCAGGGAAAAAACATCCTACCCTTTTGGGTGGAAATTGAGCAATAGATGATATGACAGAACAACAAAAAATGCTGGCCGGACAGCTGTACAATACCTTGGATCCGGAACTTATTGCCAAGTACCATAAAGCCAGAAAGCTGCTGAAGTGCTATAATGGCCTGGATTCTGAGGAGATGGCGCAGCGAACTGAAATCTTGGAGCAGCTTCTGGGAGACAAAGGAAAGGATGTTTGGATAGAGGCACCTTTCTATTGTGACTATGGCGATAATATCTTCATCGGTGAGCAGACCTTTGTGAATATGAATTGTACCTTTTTGGACGATAATATCATCAAGATAGGTAAGAATGGCTTGATCGCACCTGGAGTGCAGATTTATACCGCTTCGCATCCGCTGAAGGCAGCAGAGCGGATAAAATCTACCCAAGAGCGGAAGCCGGGGGAGCCTGTTTACCGGACTTTTTCCAAGCCGGTTACCATTGGGGATAATGTATGGATAGGGGGCAATACTTGTATCTTACCGGGGGTGAGCATAGGGGACAATGTAACCATTGGTGCAGGGTCCGTGGTTACCAAGGACATTCCAGACAATGTGTTGGCCTTTGGAAACCCCTGTAAAGTGATCAGGGAAATATAATCGGAAATGATGGACGAGGTTTATCATATCCTCAATGGCGATGCGTTGAAAGCGCATTTTCCCCGTAATCTGCGGGGAGAGTTGATCATTTGCAGGGAATGCTTGGTAGATGGTCCTGTGGGAGGTGAGACCGATGGGATATTTTATCAAAACAGGGCCCGGTTTATCCAGGAAGCCTATCCGGGATTTACTCAAGCCGATTATTATGAGAAAACGGTTGCCGAACTGGAAAAGCTTAAGAAGATACCCAAGGAAGCAAGTGTCCACTTGTGGTTTGAGGATGACCTTTTCTGTCAGGTCAATTGTTGGTTTGTCCTGGACCGATTGAAAGTGCAGGGGCATAAAGGTCCCCTTTTTCTGGTACGACCGCATACGGATCTGATGTTTGGGTTTGGAACGCTAAGCCCGGCCGCTTTAAAAGAAGTGTTTGCCCTAGGTCAAAGGATTTCTCCAGAGGATTTTCAGGATTTTTCCGAAATGTGGAAGGGATATGTGCTGAAGGAGGGAAAAAAGCTGCGGTCTCTTGCCGCGCATATGAGCGCCACCTTTCCATTTCTGCCAGAGGCAGTGGAGGCAGAAATTGCCCGGTGGGTTCCAGAAGGGGAAATGGGAAGACCGGAAAAGTGTTTGAAAAGTATCATTGAGGAACTTGGGACCAGGGAATTTGGCCCGGTTTTCAGGGAGTTTTGTAAGCGAGAAAGCATTTATGGTTTTGGGGACCTACAGGTAAAAAGGCTGATGGAGAAAGTGAAGTAATCAGGCAGAAAATCCTTACCAAAGCCTTAAAATTATCTGGCACATGGGATGAAAAATAGGTAAATTCATCTTATGAAAAAACTGTTGATCAGAAGAATACTTGCGGGCATGATCGATTACAGCTTTGTCATGATCTATGCCCTACTTTTACTGACGGTATTCAGTTGGGTGTATTCCAAGCTGCAAATTGACATTTCAGGTGTCCATCCTTTGCGTGCACAAATTCTTGGCTTTTTGACATTGACATTTCCGGTATTTTTATACTTTTTTCTGATGGAGCGGGACATTGGGAATGCCACTTACGGGAAGCGTTTTTTAAAAATCAAGATCAAGCCTGGAAATGTGTTTTGGAGGAACTTGCTGAAATTGCTGCCTTGGGAAATGGCCCACGCAGGGGTGCATTGGCTGATGTTTTACGAACAGGGAGGCAGGGAATATCCTCTTTGGGTTTGGCTGCTGCTGTTTGTTGCGCAAATGATCACTTTTCTTTACTGGGCAAGCATACTGCTAAGCAAAGGAAAGAGCAGTCTGTATGACCGATGGTCTTCATGCGGAATACGCCTTTCCCAAGGGGATTGATCCGTATTCAGCAGCAGAGACGTCCACTCCAACCACCTTTCTAATTGCAACACTACATTTCGAGTAACTTATTAGTATATGAACCACAAAATAGGAATCATTTCACCAGAAGACACATGGGATCTCAGGCATAGGGTGATGTGGCCGGAGAGAGAGCTGGACTATGTAAAGCTGGAGGAGGATAAAGACGGAATTCACTTTGGTCTGGAAGTAGAGGGAGATCTACGGTCCATTATTTCTGTGTTTGTTAAAGACGGCAAGGCGCAATTCAGAAAGTTTGCCACAGATCATTCCCATCAAGGAAAAGGATACGGCAGTCTTTTGCTTGAGCATGTTCTCAAGTACCTTGAGCAGCAAGGGCTTGATAAAATTTGGTGCAATGCGCGAGTGGAGAAAACAGCCTTTTATGAGAAGTTTGGCCTCGTCAAAACCGATCACCGCTTTGAAAAGGGGGGATTGGACTACGTGATCATGGAAATGGAGCCGTAGAGACATGACTTGTAATGTGAAGGGAAGTTTGTAAATTATACCAGTGTTCCTTGGCCATCGGTTCCCTCCATTTTTGGGATATTTTGAGTGCTGATCAAGCTCCAGGTGATTTATCTGTTTGTTTTTATGTCCAACCTTCCCTTTTGCGCTCGTTTTTCCTCTTTATTGTGGCTAATGCTCATTTGGTCGCAATCCTGTACCTCTGTACGTTTGATCAGTGAATATGATCCCATTACGGATGAGAAGGTTACAGCCTTGGGAGAAAAAATGTCGGACTATTTCGTAGGTCTTGATCGACGGATAGGGACCGATCAAGCGAACTACGAGCATTATATGGATTTTTTTGATGAGGTTAAGGTCGATTTGAACACCTTGGCCATACGGGCTGCAGCCATAGAGAAAAACCATATTGTGCAGGAGCAGATTACCGAGCTGCAAAATATGGTCAGCAATTTGGAAAGTCTGCATCAACTGGGATTTGTCTCTTCTGAACAGATAGTACCGGTCCGGCAGGCTTTTAACTCAGCATTTATAGCCATCACCAAGCTACAGTTGGCCTTAAAGAGGGGAGAAAGATTTGAATAAACAAAAACCCAGTTTGCCATGTCAGGAATCAATACAGAGGAAATTTTTGAAAAGATGCTCGGAGCCGCCAAAGGTGTTTTGGACAAGCATTGGGATGAGGCCAAGCCTTTTGCGGAAAATGAACTAAGGAACCTGGCCAACAACCTAAAGCTGATTGGAGAATTGAGGTTTCAAGGCAAAATCAACGAGGAGCAGGCCAAGCATTATTTGGAAATACAAAAAAGCAGTGTACGAATTGTGTTATTGACCATAGAGGGTTTGGGGATATTGGCAGTGGAAGCTGCCATCAATGCTGCAATGGATGTGGTACGGGATACGGTGAATACTGCCTTGGGATGGACACTGCTGTAAGACTTCGCTTATGCGTTTTTCCGGTGATTTTTTGAAAGAGGAAGTTATTATTTAAGGTGCTAAATGATTTGTGGTGGCTATACATGCTAAACTACTCCGTTCCTCTTTGTTTGGTGAATTGCTGGCAGGTCTTGAGGATGGTTTTTCAAGGCGGCCGAAGGCATTAGCGGAAGGGGGGTGGCACAACGGGGCGTATTTGCGGCTAATGCTTTGATCCCTTGTGTTTTACTATCCCCGGGCTGCGCCTCCCCTGTCGGCTTGACCGGGGTTATCCATATTGCACCCGTCTCGGGTGCTTCCATTTCCAGTTATGAATGGTTCCTCCCGGGCTCAGAGGGGCCAAAATATAGAAAATCCCCGGTTCCAACCCGAAATTGCATACGGTCACTGAGCTTGTCGAAGTGAGCTGCCTTTTCTGTTAATTGTGAAAGTTCTTTTCCCGCCAGACTGCTATCGGCATCAGGCCTCTTTGATCATCCATACACTTATATCTACTCAAAGACTTAAATTTGTCTACCCACAGTATTCCATATAGAACTTTTTTTAACAGTGATCAGCTAAGGGTGGAATACTTTTATTAATCCTAAACAAGGCTTCAGGAAAAGGGTAGGATATAGGTGAACCTTATAAATATTTTATAGATTTGGTCATGAATAAAGCCTATGTTGAAGGAAAGGAATTTACGGGAAAGGATTTTACCGCATCTTTTGAATTTGGGGAATATGAGACCTGTGTTTTTTCGCGTTGCAACTTTTCCGGGGTTGACCTGAGTGATACCAACTTTATCGAGTGTACCTTTGATCATTGCGATTTCAGCAATGCCCAGCTCCAAAACACCGCTTTTCAAGATGCCCTTTTTTCGGATTGTAAACTGATGGGGTTGCGTTTTGATAAGTGCAACCAATTTTTACTGACTTTTAGCTTCAAAAACTGCCAGTTGGATTTTTCATCCTTTTATGCTTTAAAGATCCAAAAGACTTCGTTCACTGCTTGTCGCATGCATGAAGTGGAGTTTGTGGAAACCGATCTGACTGCCTCTTCTTTTCAAAATTGTGACTTGCTGCAGGCGGTATTTGACCGGGCAGAGCTTACAAAGGTGGATTTTAGGACGGCCTCGAATTTTTCGATTGATCCGGAAAGAAATCAGCTCAAAAGAGCTAAATTTTCCCTAACCAATATCCAGGGGCTGTTGGATAAATACGATATTTCAATAAAGTAAAAGATCAATAGTGAATTTGGACTGGCGATCTTGCTGCTATATTGTTTGGTATAATAAATTCTGTGTATCCGCAAAGACACCAGTAGCTCTAAATTAGCAAACCATCTCTCACAGAAAACACAGAAACCCGCAGAAAAGATTTTTAATTCCGTGTAATTCTGTGGATTCCCCTCCTCCGGCGGGCAGGCTGTGAGAAATAAATTTAATGGTGTAATTACGGATAATCGTATAATAAATTATGAACATCTCAGGTACGAAAAATGGAAAAGTCCCCTTCAGGGGATTTAGGGGGAGATTTTAACCAATTTTATTGCTGTGAACTTCCCCAAGCAGAACAATCTGTGCTGGACAGGTTAAAGTGTCCCGCAGCGCAGTTCCAGGGACAACAAAGGTCACAAAGCCGTATAGAATCAAGCACTATCTATTAGCACCATTACGGTTCAGTAAGGGCTATCCCTCCAGCAGCTCTGCACCTATACCCGGGCCTTCAGGAAAAGTCACTTTGCCCGGTTCGATATGCACCCCTTTGGCGATGTCCCTGGCCAAAAGCATGGCCCCGTCCATGTCCACATAGTTCAACAATGGCGCTATGTGCGCAATGGCTGTAATACCCACAGAAGACTCCGTCATACAACCTACCATGGTTTTCATGCCCAGTTTCTTGGCTTTATACAGCATCCGGAGCCCAGGAGTGATCCCTCCGGCTTTTACCAGTTTTACATTGATCCCATGGAAAAGCCCATGGCATTTATCCACATCGGCTTCCACGATGCAGCTTTCATCGGCTATGACAGGTAGTTTGCTATGGTTATAGACTTCCCGCATGCCTTCCAAATCATCTTTGGCCAAAGGCTGTTCCATGAATTCCACCTGGAGCTTTTTAAGTTCTTCAGCATAGGTAATGGCTTGATCAGCTGTCCAGGCACAATTGGCATCAATGCGGAAGGTAGCCTTGGTATGCCTTCTAAGTTCACGGACGATCTCCAGATCATGATCAGTACCCAGCTTGATCTTATAGATGGGCCAGTCCAGTTCTTGCATCTTTTCCACCATCTTTTCTGTGCTGGCTATGCCAATGGTAAAATTGGTGGTAGGGATATTTGAGGGATCAAGCTTTAAATATTCATACAGCTTCAGTCGTTTTCTCTTAGTAAATATATCCCAAGCAGCCATGTCCAAAGCACATTGGGCAAAGGGATTGGCAGCAAAAATGTTTTTGCACTCTTCCCAAAGCTTCTCCGGATGCTCCCAATTTCCTGCTTCAACAATGGTGCGGGCGTTCTCCAGAGCGGCAGTCATATTTTCCACCGTCATGCCATAAAAGGGATTGGTGGTGGATTCTCCAAGACCAAATAAATCCCCTTGAGAGAGTTTTACAATCAAGGTTTGTTGCACGTCACGGCTTTGATGGGCAATGGTAAAGGTGTGCTTTAAGGGCAGTTCTTTAACAAAAATTTCTAGTTTCATGGACGAATATGGGAAATGGGAAAGGTTCAATACTAAATATGCCTGAAGTTTAGTATTTTGATTGAAAATAAAAAGTGAAATCTTTTGCATGACCTGTTTCAAATCTCTAATTCACTGATTTCAGGGAGGGTTTTGGGACAGCTAGCACGTAAATTGATAATTGTACTTTGGAATATTTTAAAATAGTAAGCCTATCCTATGATTCCTATGCTGCTCAAATCGTTTAAAATCAGTGCCCCCTTGACCTTTGTATCACTCCTTTTGATTTTTTCCTGTGAAAAGCCCCAAAAGACGGTAAAAGGGCTGGAACCGGAAGTGCTAAAAGCCGCCTATGAGAGCTATATGGAACCCGCCATTACCCACCGGAGGTTTAGGCATGCTGATTTACAGCCATTGATCCAGAAACATGCCGGGACATTTGAGATTAGCGAGCTGGGAAAATCTGTGCAGGGCCGGGCCATCAAGCAGCTGGCCTATGGAAATGGGGAGACAAAGGTACTGCTTTGGTCACAGATGCACGGGGATGAGAGCACGGCGACCATGGCTTTATTTGATTTGTTTAATTTCCTGGAAGGCACAGGTGATGAGTTTGAAGTCATGCGCAAGGTGATCAGAGAAAACCTGAGCATCCGGTTTATTCCCATGGTCAATCCGGACGGAGCGGAGATTTTTAACCGGAGGAATGCTTACGGTATCGACCTGAACCGGGACGCGATCAAGGAAGTTTCTCCAGAAGCCAGCATCCTCAAGGTTGCCCGTGAGGACTTTGCTCCCGAATTCGGCTTCAACCTGCACGATCAACAGATTTACTATAATGTGGAGCAGACACCTTTGCCGGCTACCATATCCGTTTTGGCTCCGGCTTACAATTTCGATACCGAGGTGAATGATGTGCGGGCCCAGGCGATGCGGGTGATTGTGGGGATGAACCGAATTCTCCAAGAAGTGGTCCCGGGACAGGTGGGCAAGTACGATGATGCTTTTGAGCCGAGGGCCTTTGGGGATAATTTCCAAAAATGGGGCACCAGTACCATCCTGATCGAATCCGGCGGCTATCCCAATGACCCTGAAAAGCAGTATATCCGGCAGCTGAATTTTATGATTATTCTCAATGCCCTTTATGAAATTGCACATGGGGATTACGCCAATTATGCAGTAGAGGACTATTTCCGCATTCCAGACAACGACAATATGCTAATGGATCTTATTCTCAAAAATGTAACAATCGCTGAAGGAGCTAACAAATACCAGTTGGACCTGGGCATCAAGCGTCGCAATGTGGAAACCGGGGACGGTTACTATGTCATGGGACAGGTGGAGGACCTGGGGGATCTGTCCGTGTACTTCGGATACAAGGAATTGGATGCATCAGGGATGGAGCTGGTAAGGGGCATGGTGGCTGAGAAAGTCATGGATTCGGTCAGCAATATTACGCCTGAATTGGCATTGGAACTGCTGCAAGCGGGAAATCTGGCGGTGAAAGTAAAACATGCTCCAGAGCCTTCTTTTCATGATCTGCCAATACTGGTTCTTCAGGAAGAAGACAGCATCTTCAGCGGCCATACGCTAGGTAGCCCCGCCAATTTTTTTCTAAAGAAAAATGACGAGCTCATGTACGCAGTAGTCAATGGCTATTTGATTAACCTGCAAAAGCCGGAAGTAGAGGGACTGAAGCAAAGGGTTCAGTAGCTTCGGCCCCTTCGACAAGCTCAGGGACCGTGGCTCAGCCGTACCAGTCTCAGGGACGGAAGTAAAGTAATCAGCTCATCTATAAGTTCGGTACTTCAACACTTGATCTCTAAGCAACTACTTTACTGATGAGCAAAGCTGAAGGGTCAAGTACCGGTGGGGCGTTGAGCTTGTCGAAACGAACTTAACTGGAATATCTTTTTTTAGTAAAAAGAAAACATTTCTTATACCCCTAAACGTTTAGGATTTAGATACCGTCGTTGAATAATCGATAAGAATGAAGCTAGTAATCCTACTTTGTAAAATTCATATCCGAAGATGGATACTTGACAGGTTTATTGGCCTTATAAACACTGGAAACACTTTATGGGATGTAAAACCTGTAAGGTTTTACATTTTTCCTAAATTTATCAAAGTAGGGCTGCTCACTCTTTTCCTTCTCTTCTTATTTCAGCTTCAAAGCCCATTGCTGGCCTGCAGGTGTTTGCCTTTAACACAGGAAAATAGCAAAGAAAGCATTGAACAGGCGGATTTGGTGGTAGAGGGGGAGTATATGATGAATATTGGGCCTGATAAGAAAGAAAACCTGAGGAAGGACAAAGAAGGGGAAGGCTTTACCATCTTATTTAAAGTCACTAAAAGATACAAAGGGAAGGTCAAAGGCGATACTTTGGCCATTTACCAGACCAGTAATTCCTGTACCCGGATTTTCAGAAAGGGGGAAAGGTATATTTTACTGGTCAAGGAAATCGATGGCTTTCAGCTAAGCCATGATCAGAAACAGAGCAATGGAAGTTCTAAGCTGCAGAAGGAAGGAGGTCTGTCGGTCAGTATTACAGATAAGAAAACGCTGAGGTATTGGAAAGGAATCCATCGTAAATATCTTGTGGCTGACATCAAGTTATGCAGCAGCTTTAGGAAAGGAACCGAGGAAGCGGAGTTGCTGCAAAGGCAGTTTTAAGAATATATTCCAATGAGAATCTTCGAAATTGTAGCTTATCATTGATAAAAAATGGATGATGGAATAGTAAAAATCAATATCCTATGAATTTTGACCTTGAAAAATCCATTGAAATTCTAGAAAGGACGCCTTCAGTCCTTGAAGCCTTGTTGGAGGGGATATCGGAAGAGTGGCTAAAAAACAATGAAGGAGAGGGGACATGGAGTCCTTACGACATTTTGGGGCATCTGATCCATGGGGAAAAAACAGATTGGATAGTGCGAGCAAAGATTATCCTTTCAGATGCCGGGAACAAGACCTTCGAGTCCTTTGATCGTTTTGCCCAAATGAGGGAGGATCAGGAAAGGCCTATCGGGGAAATGCTCGAGGAATTTAAAAGGAGAAGAGCTGAAAATTTAAAGGAACTGAGAGCACTAAAGATCAATGATTCCAAGCTGTTGAAAAAAGGAGTTCATCCGGAACTGGGAGAGGTCAATTTAAAACAGCTCTTATCAGCTTGGGTAGTCCATGATCTGGGACATTTATCACAATTATCCCGGGTGATGGCAAAGCAATACAAGGATGAAGTAGGGGTTTGGAAGGAGTATATGGGGGTTTTGAAAAGATAGCGAACTAAAGACAATTAGGCCCGCTCAAGGTAGCGCAGCGTCCTCAGGATTGTAACTGCTCTGATCTCCGGCGATATTTTTTTTTCGAGTGCAGAAAGAATAAAATATAACCATTTGGCTCACAAAAAATACCCCATATAGGGTATTTTTTTGTTATGGGGGATTTGGTAGGTTTATGACTTCTTTTATAACTAAATAATTAATACTTTAAAACCAACAGACAATGAAAAAAAGTTTACTTACAATGCTATTAATGGGCTTGATGTTTACAGCATTTAGTCAAACAAGGCTATTTGTTGACCCCAATTTTTCCAGTGTGGGCAACAGCCATAAAATTATCGCTGTTATTCCGTTCAAAACGACCATTTCACTACGTCCTAATAAGATGGCGACCTTAAAAGAAGGGCAATTGGAGAAAATGCAGGAAGATGAGAGTTTTGACATACAACAATCCATGTATTCTTGGTTCCTTAAGAGAAAGCAACAGGGAAAGATGTGGGTGGATGTTCAGGATGTGTATACCACGAATGCGATTCTTGCCCGAAATGGAATCAATTATGCCAATCTTACCGAGTTTACACCCGAGGAAATAGCCAAAGTGCTAGAGGTGGACGCCGTTGTAGATGGGACTTTTGAAACCAATAAACCCATGTCTGATGGTGCTAGTGTGGCTTTAGGATTATTGGTAGGCTTTTATGGAGCCACAAACAATGCGGAGATCAATATGTTTATCCATAACTCCGAAAATGGGAAGGTCTTGGTCAACTATAATAAAGGGGTATCCGGTTCTTTGGGTTCATCTTCCGAGCAATTGATCAATATTATTATGAGAAAGGCTTCAAGAAGAATTCCTTATACCAAAGCAAGAAAGTAATTGTTTGTTTGATGGTGATGGTTTGTATCTTGTTGAAATATAAAAGTTATATAATCAATTCCTTAAAATACCCCATCTGGGGTATTTTTTTGTTTTAGCAGAATTGGTACTTTGAGAGTTCGTGAAAAATGGCGGCGCCTAGTATAGTTTAAAACAACTAGACTGAAATGGTTTTATAGGCCTATTTAAAGAGATAAATGAGCAGAGCAAAAATTGTTTATCCTCATAAAGTGTAATTTTTAACCTCAGACAATATGAAAAAACACGATATCAAACTGTCCCCCCAGTTTAAGGCCCAGACCGCCAAGGCAGTTATTACCATCGCTCTTTTTGCATTTACTTATTTGATGATCCTGATATTGGCGATGGTCCTCACGGCGCTATGTATTTATGGAGGGGTCATGCTAATAGTTACCTATCCAAGAATTGTGACCATTGGCTTAGGGATTGGCTTGGGCAGTTTGGGCGTTTTTGTCCTGATTTTTTTGCTGAAGTTTATCTTCAAATCACATAAGGTAGACCGTTCACATCTTTACGAAATCACCAGAACCGATGAACCGAAGCTTTTTGAATTGATAGATGAGCTGGTTGATGAAATAGGTACGAGTTTTCCCAAGAAGGTTTACTTATCCTCAGATGTAAATGCAGCGGTTTTCTATGATTCCAGTTTTTGGAGCATGTTTTTACCTGTCAAAAAGAACTTACAGATAGGATTGGGTTTGGTAAATACCGTCACCAATTCGGAGTTGAAGGCCATTTTGGCCCATGAATTTGGCCACTTTTCCCAGAAAACCATGAAGTTGGGCAGCCATGTTTATAATGTAAACCAGGTGATTTTTAACATGCTTTATGAGAATGATAGCTATGATAAGCTTGTTGGAAGATGGGCGGATGCAAGCGGTTATTTCGCCATTTTTGTCGTTCTGGCTGTCAAAATCACCCAAGCCATACAATGGGTTCTGAGGAAAATGTATGAGGTAGTCAACAAGAGTTATATGGGATTGTCCAGGGAGATGGAGTTTCATGCTGATGAAATAGCCGCCAATGTTACCGGGAATGCACCCCTAAAGAGTTCCTTGCTCAGAATGAATCTGGCAGATCATAGTCTTACTGAGGTATTGTCCTTCTATGAAGAGAAAATACCGGAGAATCTAAAAAGTTCTAATGTGTTTAGGGAACAGCAGTATGTGTTAGACTTTCTGGCCAGGTACAACGATATGCCGATTGAAAATAATTTACCTAAAGTGGCAGCTGATGAATGGGGGAAGTTCAATAAGTCCAAATTGGTGATCAAAAACCAATGGGCTTCTCATCCAAGTATTGAAGATAGGATAGCAAGATTGGAGAAGAGTAATATTAGCTTCAGCGAAGTGAGTCACAATCCCGCAAATGAGATCTTTGTGGATATTGAAAACACCCAACAAAAGCTTACAACCAAAATGTTTCGCGAAGTAAAGTATACCGGAGAGGTATCGGTCATGTCTCTTGAGCGTTTTCAAGAAGCATACGAGAATGACTTTAATAAGAACACTTTCTCGAAAATTTATAATGCCTACTACGACAATAAAAGTCCGAGCTTTTTTGATGTGGATTCCACCTATAACACTGAGGATGAGCTTACTTTGGAAGGCCTGTTTTCAGACCAAAAAGTTGACTTAGTTTACACCTCTTTTGCTTTACAAAACGATATACAAACCCTTGCCGAAATCTCCAGTAAAACCATTCCCACCAAAACTTTTGATTATGATGGCAGGAAATATAGAAGGAAGGAAAGCCAGAAGTTGGCTGCTAAGCTGAAATTGGAGCTTGAAAAGATCGATACGCAAATCAAGGAGCATGATATACGAATATTTAAATTTTTCAGCAAGCAAGAAGATACTTCGAAGGGAGCAGGCAAACTGAAAGAGCTGTACCGTGCGTTCTTTTCATTTGATCAGGTTTTTGACAAAAAATATGAGGTATATACCAAGCTGTCAAAAGAGCTGGCGTTTGTCAGTGAAACTACCCCTACTGATGAGATAAGGGACAATTTCAGGAGAATAATTTCATTGGAAGAACAGCTGAAAGAGGAGATAAAGGAATTGTTGCAGGATGGGGGGTATGCAGCTGAAATCACGAAGGAGATCAGGGAGAATTTTGAACTTTATCTTTCCAAACAGTGGAAGTATTTTGGTAATGAGACCTATTTTGAAGAGAACTTGGAAGTCCTTTTTGCGGCGATGAACAATTACGCTTACCTGATGTCAAGAGGCTACTTTTTACTGAAAAAGAAGTTGCTGAATTATCAAACGAGTTTGGTAAAGAGACCGTATGGTTTAAAGGTTGTAAATAACGGTGATTGAGTGAAGTAGTTTTAAATTGTGCATGTCTTTTAAATACATCTTCAGCGATAAGAACAATTCTTCTGATGGCGACATTCTTTTTAATGGTAATATGAATAATTTTATGAAAAATCGTTTGGCAGTAGTCCTTTTTTTAGGCCTTTTTAGTTGTGAAAGCAATAAGGGGCAAAGTCCAGAATATCATCCACGGGCAATAGAACTAAACAATAAGGCCCTCAAACTTTCCATGGATTTGAAAGTGGATAGCGCATTAATACTCTATGACCAAGCTATAGCGATCGATAGCACTTATTTTTTGCCGCATTCCAACAAAATGGGGATTTATCTCAAAAAGAAAGCGTATGAAAAGGCGCTTTATGAAGGCGAAATGGTCATTAACAAAAAACCTGACTCTGGAGAAGGCTGGTTCCTTTCAGGGCTATTAAATGAACATCTAGGGAATAAGGAAAAAGCCAGGGAATATTATGAAAAGAGCATTGATATCTTTACAGATAGGATTAATAATGCTGAAAAGGAAAAGGAAATCAATGACAGTAAATTAAACAGGGCTTTATCTAAAATATTCATCGGAGATCAATCTTATATTGAAGACTTTAAGGAATTAGGCAAAATTGAAGCTTATGCTGAGTTGGTTCAGGAATTTGAGGGCAAGTCTAAAGAGGAATTGATGAATATATTGCTTAAATAGTTAAATAAGACAATGAACCTACTCAAAGATATCCCCGATCTGGTCAAGGCTGAGGTAATTTCAGAAGAGACAGCGGTGCGGATCCGCGATTATTACCGGACAAGGGCTGCCACTTCCACCAACCGGCTGTTTGTCGTTTTTGGAATCCTGGGAGCTATTTTGGTGGGGCTGGGGATTGTCCTGATCCTGGCCCACAACTGGGATGAGCTATCCAGGGTAACTAAAACATTTTTTGCCTTTTTGCCGCTATTGATCGGGCAGGGCTTATGTGCCTATGTGCTGATGAAAAGACAGCGAGAAGTGGCCTGGCGGGAAAGTAGTACGGCCTTTCTGTTCTTTGCTGTAGGGGCCAGCATATCTCTTATCAGTCAGATTTACCATATACCGGGTAATCTCAGCGCATTTTTGCTGACATGGATGCTGCTTTGTCTTCCGCTCATTTATGTGATGAATTCATCCACTGCTTCTTTGCTATACCTCATCGGGATTACCTGGTATGCCGGAGAAACCAGTTACTGGTCCTATCCGCAATCGGATTCCTATATGTACTGGTTATTGTTGCTAGCTGCTTTACCCTACTATATTAAGTGTTGTACGAAGCTTTCCCATAGCAATTTTACCATTTTTCATAACTGGGTCATTCCTGCTTCTCTGGCAATTACCCTCGGAACTCTAGCCAAAGAATCAGGTGAATTGATGATGGTGGCCTATATGAGCCTTTTCGGCTTGTTTTATCTCATAGGGGAGTGGGACTTTTTCCGGAGGGATAAGCTAATGGGCAATGGTTTTAAAATTATAGGTTCCCTGGGAACCATGGGATTGCTGCTGATTTTGAGTTTTGATTGGTTTTGGAAAGAATTGAAAGCTTGGGATTTTCAGTGGACAGAAGTTATCCTATCTCCTGAGATGATCAGTACCGGCATACTTTCCTTGCTGGCAGGATTTCTTTTATACAGGAAGATGCAACGTAATCCCTTGGCCAAAATCCCGCCAATGGCCTTCATGTTTTTACTGTTCATTATCGCATTCATCATTGGAATGTTTTCTCCTTTTGCCCAGCTAGTGGTCAATCTTTATGTATTCGGTTTTGGCCTTATCACCATGAAAGAAGGAGCTAGGCTGAATCACCTTGGTGTTCTGAATTATGGCTTATTGATCATAGCAGCCTTGGTGGCCTGTCGTTTTTTTGACACGGGATTGAGTTTTGTGATACGGGGGATCCTATTTGTGTTGGTAGGAGTGGGATTCTTTGCCGTAAACTATTGGATGCTTAAAAAAAGGAGGGCTTATGAAAACTAAGCAACTGGTATTGCCGATATTCCTACTGCTTGTGCTGGTGCAGCTGTATGTGCCGGCCAAAATGATCTGGGACCGTGAAGATATATTGGAGACCGGGACGGAGTATAAATTCCGAACGGCCCCTATTGACCCCAATGACCCTTTTAGGGGAAAGTACATCAGGCTCAGCTATCAGGATAACTGGGTGGAGCTTGCTGATGATGTGGATTGGCAAAGGGGCGAAACGGCTTATGTTTTGTTGGCCGAAGATGAGCAAGGTTTTGCTAAAATAGCCTCCATCGCCAAAAGGGAGCCAGCAGGGAAGGAGGGTTTTCTAAAAGCGCAGGTCAGCGCTGTTTCGGGAGACCAACCAAAACGATTGGTGGTAGCGTTTCCTTTTGACCGGTTTTATATGAAAGAAACCAAGGCTTTGGCAGCAGAACAAGCTTATTTCGAAGCTCAGCTGGATACGGGTACCGTGACCTATTCCTTGGTCAACATCAAGAAAGGAGAAGCGGTGCTAAAAGATGTGTTGATCGATGGGACCTCTATTAATCATTTGATAAGAGGAAATTACTAGCCACTGATAAAAGGGATACACACAGATGTATTTTGCTGGGTGAATCCATTTTTAATTGACGGTATTGATTAAAAACACTATGAATAAGCTAAGCTCCCATAATTTAAACTGAAACACTATTTATACTTTATACTATGAAAAAATTATTTACAACCTTAACCTTCCTTTGCATGTTTGCCCTCTCTTCATTTGGTCAAGCAGATGATGGATTTAAAAGGACCTTGAAGAAAATGCTGGAAGTGTCCGGTTCGGAAGAAGTGTTCAAGACATCGGTGACCCAAATGTTTGCAATGTTCAAGCAACAAAATCCAAATGTTCAGATTGAAAAATGGGATGAATTGGAAAAAGCCTATTTAAAAACATCTATGGATGAACTTGTGGAAATGCTAGTGCCAGTATACAGAAAATATTTAAGCGAAGAAGAACTTCAAGAACTGATCAACTTTTATAACACGCCAGCCGGGAAGAAATTTGCCCAAAGTTCTCCTTTAATAATGAAAGAATCCATGCAGATAGGACAGCAATGGGGCATGAAAATAGCCCAAGAAGTTATGCAAAAACTAGAGGAAAGCGAATAGTTCTACCTTAAATTAAAGTATCTCATCAAATCAATAGAATTAAAAATACCTCACATGGGGTATTTTTTGTTTTTTAGGTATTTGGTAATTTAAATCTATCAATCCAGACCAACTATGAATAAGGTATTCAACCTACTGTTTTTGTCTTCGATGGCCTTGACTTCCTGTGAGAGTAATAACATTGCTCCCAATACCCCTGTATGCATCATCGAGAAAATTGAATCACTGAAAAAGAATTCCAGTTGCGATGATCCAAGTATTAGAGAGTATGAATTCCAAGGAGAAATAGTGTATGTGGTGGATCCGGGGTCTTGCGGGGCCGATATGGGGTCAGGAGTTTTTGATCGCAATTGTAATGGGATAGGAGGACTTGGGGGAATCGCAGGAAACACAGAAGTGAATGGGGAGGATTTTTCTTCAGCCATATTTAGACGGACGATTTGGCAGAAGTGAAATGGTTTAGCGGATTTGTAATAGGACGTTATTATACCGGTAGGAACCAAATTCTAAATAGTTGCCCGAAGATGGCGCAGATAAGCGCAGATACTTTCTTAACTGTTCAGTTAGCTTCAAAAAAACCGACCCAAATTAGACTATTGGAAAAAAGCTGCTAATCATTTAGAAATAAGAACCCC
>NZ_BAAHAP010000094.1:0-10358 GCF_054777495.1 Echinicola sediminis
AATGCCAAACAGTCTTCCTTATACTATCAATACGCTTTTGGATACGAATTGGTAGCTTATGCAGGACCGGAAACTGGAATCAGGGATCGGGCATCCTACGTACTTCGACAAGGGAAAATCCAATTGGTCCTTACCAGTTCCTTACAGGAAGACCACCTTATATCAGATCATGTCCGAAAGCACGGTGACGGAGTAAAAGTGTTGGCACTTTGGGTAGATGATGCTGCAAAATCCTGGAATGAAACGATCTCCAGGGGGGCTAAGTCCTACAGTGAGCCCATGACCCTAAAAGACAAAAACGGCAGTGTAAAAGTAGCATCCATCCACACTTATGGGGAGACCATTCATACGTTTGTAGAAAGAAAAGACTATTCAGGCCCTTTTTTGCCCGGTTATGTCGCAAAAAAAAGCCTTTACCAAGCTTCCCCTGTGGGCTTGAAGTACATTGATCATTGCGTGGGGAATGTGGGCTGGGGTGAAATGAACAAATGGGTGGAGTTTTACGAAAAGGTTATGGGATTCAGCCTTCTGGTCACCTTTGATGACAAGGACATATCCACCGAATACTCTGCGCTGATGTCCAAGGTCGTTTCCAATGGAAACGGCTATATCAAATTCCCCATTAATGAACCTGCTGAAGGAAAAAAGAAATCGCAGATAGAAGAGTACCTGGACTATTATAAAAGTCCAGGTGTCCAACATATTGCCATCGCTACAGATGATATTATCCATACCGTCGGGGAACTTCGCCAACGGGGCGTGGAATTTCTTGTGGTTCCTGCGACCTATTATGATGACCTGCTGGAACGCGTTGGAGAAATAGACGAAACTATCCAGTCACTCAAAGACCTTAACATATTAGTAGACAGGGACAATGAAGGTTATTTGCTGCAGATCTTCACCAAACCTGTGCAGGACAGGCCTACCCTCTTTTTCGAAATCATCCAACGAAAAGGAGCGAAATCTTTCGGAAAGGGAAACTTCAAGGCCCTTTTTGAAGCCATTGAAAGAGAACAAGCTTTGAGAGGCAACCTGTAACTCTGGCCGCCTCATACCATGAATCCCAACTGCCAACCTGTTGCCCCTTAGGTAACAATTTAATAAGACAAACTTTTTAGCTTCAAGGCATCTAAAAAGTGGCATTAATGGCTTTTATGTTTAAATTAGCTTTTCATTTTAAGTTTTTTATAAACCATGACAGACGCATCCATTATAAGTAAAGCTGAGACCTGGCTAAACAGCAACATAGACCAAAATAGCAAAGAACAAATCCAACAACTCCTGAAAGCCGAGGACCGAAGCGAACTCATTGACGCTTTCTACAAAGACCTGGAATTCGGAACAGGAGGCCTTCGTGGAGTAATGGGCATTGGTTCGAACAGGATGAATGTTTACACGATAGGTATGGCTACCCAGGGACTGGCCAATTACCTGCTGGACTGCTTCCCAAACGAAGAAATCAAGGTAGTCATCACACATGACTCCAGGATCAATAATACCCTTTTTGCCGAAACCACGGCCAATGTACTGACCGCCAACGGCATAAAAGTCAAATACTTTAAAGAAATGCGTCCTACGCCGATGCTTTCCTACGCCATCCGCTACTATGGTTGTAAAAGTGGGGTAATGATCACAGCTTCCCACAATCCCAAAGAATACAACGGCTACAAGGCTTATTGGGAAGATGGCGGACAGATCGTGGCTCCTCACGATAAAAACATCATCGCTGAGGTTCAAAAGATCCGTTCTATAGATGATGTAAAGTGGGACAAAGACGATAGCCTGATTGAATACATCGGACGTGAAATGGATTTGAGCTATCTTAATGATATCAAAAAGTTCAGCTTATCTCCCAAAGCCATCCTGAACCAGAGAAAAATGAGCATTGTTTTCTCCCCTATCCATGGTGCTTCTGGGAAAATGGTACCTGCGGCTTTGAGGACATTCGGTTTTGAAAACATCCATGTAGTAAAGGAGCAGGCTGAACCTGATGGCAACTTCCCCACAGTCATCTACCCCAATCCTGAGGAGGCGGAAGCATTGAACCTTTCCCTAAAACTTGGCAAAGAAGTCAATGCAGAACTGGTCCTCGCCTGTGACCCGGACGGAGACCGTTATGCCGCTGCCATCCCCAATGAAAAAGGGGAATTTGAGCTGCTCAATGGCAACCAGACAGGAAGTATCCTGACCTATTACCTGCTTTCCCTGTGGAGGAAAAGAGGTCATTTCACTGGCGATCAATTCATGGTCAACACCATCGTAACCACGGAACTTATAGAAGAAATCTGCCATGGATTTGGCATCCCTTGTTACAGGGTATTGACCGGGTTCAAAAATATAGCTGCTGTAATCCGGGAGCTGGAAGGTAAAAAACAGTTCATCGGTGGCGGTGAAGAAAGTTATGGTTTCTTGGTAGGGGATGCAGTGCGTGACAAAGACGGGGTTTCTGCCTGCGCCATGCTAGCTGAAGTGGTAGCTTATTACAAGGAAAGGGGCATGACCCTATTTGATGTCCTTGCGGAAATTTACCAGGAGTATGGTTTCTACAAGGAATCCCTTATCTCTGTGACCAAAAAAGGCAAAGATGGTGCAGAACAGATCCAAAACCTGATGCGCGGGTTCCGCACCAACCGACCAGAGTATATCAATGGTATCAAGGTCACCAAAGTCATTGATGTAAAAGAAAGCAAAGAGTATGATTTAGTGAATGGAACCACCTCTGATTTGGACCTGGAAAAATCCAACGTGATCCAGTTTTACCTGGAAGACGGCAGTAAGATATCGGCAAGGCCATCTGGTACAGAACCCAAAATCAAATATTATATCTCTGTGAATGAACACTTGCCAAACAGAGATGCTTACAGGAAAGTAGAAGCCGCTTTGGCGGAGAAAATTGAAAAACTGAAAATATTCTTTGAATAATAACTGATGAATCCAAAGGGCCTTTTTGAACAGAAAGGCCCTTTTTTATTTCGTCAGAACACCACTTCCTGTAATACCAGTCCCCTAGCAGGAGCTCTCCTGCTGAGAGGAAGGACATCCATCTTTCCCTCCAGCGCCCTGTCCAGTTCTTCCAGGCTAAGTTTGCCCTTGCCCAAATCGTACAAAGCCCCCATCATCAACCTGACCTGGTTTCTCAAAAAACCTTTCCCCCTTACCCTAAAGCTATACGTCGGCTCGTGAATTTCCCATGCTTCATTTTTGGGAGCAGCTTCCACAAGCTCCGAACGAAAAATAGTCCTTAGGAAAACAGTTTCAGGTTTGGGTTTGGTACAAAAATTCCGAAAGTCCCTTTCTCCCTCAAACAGCTTCGCTCCGGCTTGCATTTTGGAGCAATCAAGTGCTTCTGGAAACACCACCGTAAATGGTGAAGAAAAAGGATGAGGCTTAGCCCCAAATGAAAAATGGTAGCGGTACTCTTTTTCCTTAACATCCTGTATAATGTTGAAATCTGAGCCTACCCTTTCCACGGACAGGAGCTTGATATCGTCCGGAAGGTATTCATTCATTCCTTGGAGTAAACCATCTAAATCCTTCAGCTCTTCAGCTGAAAACAATTCAAAAGCTCCTTTCATACAGGAAACTCCCGCATCGGTTCTTCCTGCTCCGAGGATGTTAAAGTCCTCATGACCAAGCCAGCCTTTTAAGCTGCGCTGAAGCATTTCCTGAATGGTTTTTACGCCTGGTTGCTTTTGCCATCCATGATACCGAAAACCTAAATATTGAATGTAAAAAAGATAGGTATAAGGTTTACTTTTCATCTCCAATAATTATCCTGAAACTTAAGGAGGCGAAGGTAGGCAATTCATTTTCAAAAAATAAGGGCTCATCTTTTAATCCATAGTGAGTCGGTAAAAAAACCTTGATCATCCTCAAAATCCCTTAATACCTCAAACCCACATGCCTCAGCCAGCTCACAGATTTCCTCTGGATCGTACTTCTTGGAAATTTCGGTATGGATGGCCTCGGCTTTTTTGAAAGTAAACGTCCGGTTTAAGGCAGAGATGCTGATCTCTTGAGCGACAGTGCTGACCAGGTAACTTTTACATTCGCCAGTTACAGGATTATAAACCGGCCAATGTTTAAAATTATTCAAATCAAAATTCCCTCCCAGCTCTTTATTAATTCGGCTTAAGATGTTGAGGTTAAAGTCCCTGGTTACCCCATTGGCATCATCATAAGCACTTAGAATCAATTCAGGGTCTTTTTTCAGATCAAAACCGATCAGCATAAGATCGCCCTTACTTAAAGAAGCAGCCACTTGAGAAAGCATTTCCCTAGCTTCCTGCCAGACAAAATTCCCAATATTTGCCCCCAGGAATAGTAGAAGCGTCCTTTTACCATTTTGCCAAGCCTTTTCGGCCAAGGCCTTCTTGTAGTTGCTTTCTATTGGGCACACATCAATATCCGGAAAGGACTGGTTCAAATCATCCTGAAGATGTTTCAGTACACTTCCGGAAATATCAATAGGAAAATAGGTAAAGGGCCTCTTAGCTTGGTACAAGTAATCCAGAAGAATTTTGGTTTTCAGGCCATCCCCTGCTCCTAACTCTACCAGGTTAAAGGAATCATCCCCTCCCATAATCTGGTCCAAAATAACACCATGGTACTTCTGTAAAATTGTAAACTCTGTTCGGGTAAGGTAATACTCCGGCAATTCCATGATCTTCTGAAACAGCTTGTCTCCAAGATGATCGTAAAAGTATTTGGACGATAAAAACTTATCTTTGGCACTTAGCCCTTCCAACACATCTTGGGCAAATTCAGTATCTTTCTTTAGCGTAAATTCCATAGCGTCGGTTTATTTTTGACAAAGCCTGATTCCTGTAAATTGCCATCTGAGATTAGGGTGAAAAAAGTTACGGTAGGTTTTTCTGGAATGTCCCGGTGAAGTTGCCACCGACGCCCCCCTTAGCACCATCTGGTTTACCATGAACTTTCCATTATACTCCCCTATTGCACCAGGGGCTTTTTGAAACTTTGGATATGGTAAATAGGCCGAATTGGTCCATTCCCATCTCGTCCCCCAGGAAAATTTCCCTGATGCGGCTTCCCATTCCTGTTCAGTTGGAAGTCGGTATCCCGCCCACTCAGCATAGGCAGCAGCTTCATAGAAAGACAGATGGGAAACCGGTGCATTCAGCTCAAGTTCTTTCAATCCATCCAAGGTATAGCATTGATAACCTTTTTGGTTTTCGATCCAATATAGCGGTTTATAAATATGGTTTTCCTCCACCCAGGCCCAGCCGTCTGAATGCCAAAACTCAGGCCTACGGTACCCTTTGTCCCTGATGAAGCCCAGATACTCCCCATTGGTAACCAAGTTGGTAGAGATTGAAAATTCCTCCAAATAAAACTGGTGCCTACTGATTTCATTATCAAAGCAAAACCCCTCCCCGCTGTGCCCGATTAAGTAAAGGCCTTCCTTGATTTTTACCCAACCGTTCTCTTCCTGCTTGGGGTATTCCTTGATATTCAAAACTGAAGGAGATAGCGGATTTAACCAAAGGTTATATTTGAGATCCGTCAAAAGAAGTTCTTGGTGTTGCTGCTCATGGTTCAGTCCCAAAATCAAGGTCTCCCTTATTTCATCATCTAGCTTGCTTTCGATCAAAACATGCATTTGATCATCGATATAGGCACGGTAATCAAAGACCTCTTCTACAGTCGGCCTGGTCATCAGCCCCCGGTGGTTTCTAGCGGTTCTTTCCCCTACTGCATTATAGTAGCTGTTAAAGAAAAAACTGAAGTCCGGATGAAATTCCCGATAATCAGACAGGTGTTTTTTCAGGAGAAATGTTTCGAAAAACCAACTAGAATGAGCAAGGTGCCACTTGGCAGGGCTTACAAACTCTTCTGCTTGAATGACAAAATCCTCTGTTTCCAAATTGGCACACAGTTGTTCCGTCCGTTCACGCACTTGCTTGTAAGTTTCAAAATTCATCTCATTGGCTGTTCCCATATGCGAATACTTGTACTTATATAAGTTATTATTTTTTCAATGAATAACCATATTATTCTTTGCCGATATGAAACAGGGCATCACCGGCATTTACCACTGGAGAATTGTTCAGTCCCAAAATAAAACCGTTTGAACTGCTCTTCACTGGCACCTTTACCTGTCCATAGGGGTCGGATATTTTGGCCAAAACCTGGCCTTTCTTCACTTCCTCACCGGGGTTGGCAATGGGCGTAAATATGCCGGATATTTTTGCCCTTGTCCAGGAGCTCTCCTTCATTATTGCCGATACACTTGGCTCCACCTCCTCCTGAATTATCCCCAAATGGGTCAAGACCCTTTTGGTTCCCTGGATGACTTCAGACACGGCTAATTCATCCAATCTCATCGACTCTCCCCCTTCATAAACCAAAATATGCTTCTTATGTTTAAAGGCTTCTTTTCTGAAAGATTTGTCAATATGACTGGAATTGATCACAAACTTGGCGCCAAACACCTTTGCCAACTCCAGCCCCTTTTTATCTTTAAAGTCAACCCTGATCTGAGGATAGTTGGATAGCATTCTTCCTCCGGTATGAATATCGATCCCATAGTCAATATTAGGAATGATCTGCGTGGTCAGGATATGGGCGATTTGTGAAGCCAGGGAGCCTTTATTGTTTCCCGGAAAGCTTCTGTTCAAGTCCCTTCCATCCGGAAAAGTACGGCTGTTGCTCAGAAAACCATAAACATTCACCAAAGGAATATAGATCAGTGTGCCCTTTAAAGGTTTAAAAAGCTCCTCCTCCAACATTCTTTTGACCGCGACTATCCCATTTATTTCGTCCCCATGTACCCCTCCGCTGATGAGGACCGTGGGACCATCTTCTTTTGCCCGGTCAATAAAAACCGGTAAATCAATCAATGTATGTGTGGGCAGCCTAGCAATGGCTATTTCAATATTCATAGTCTGTCCGGGTCTGATCCGTACCCCATTGATCACCATTTCTTTCATAAAACTTCCATTAATCTTTTTGGATGGCTAAATGCAATTTCCTTTCTTCTTGGACAAAATCTTACTTAATTCGCAATAGTATAGACGTTGGGAAGTAAATTACCAACCTGCTCTTGCCCATCTATGTTTCAAGTTTGAATTTCCTATGAAGATACAAGAAAACATTTCTTTAAAGCCATATAATACTTTTCAAATTGACAAAAAAGCCCGTTTTTTCACAAGAGCAAGCTCCAAAACAGAGGTCATCGAAGCCCTTAAAATTTCAACGGAAAAAAATTTACCTGCCTTTATTTTAGGAGGAGGCTCCAATATCTTGCTTACCAAGGACGTCTTTGCCCTGGTCATCAAAATGGATATCAAAGGCATAGAGGTAACCAAAGAAGATCCTGACCATATCTGGATCAGGGTGGGAGCAGGTGAAATCTGGCACGAATTTGTCCTACATGCCATCAAAAACAACTGGGCAGGCGTCGAGAACCTATCGTTGATTCCCGGTACGGTAGGTGCCTCTCCCATGCAAAACATCGGCGCTTACGGAGTGGAGATAAAAGAAGTCTTTGACCACTTGGAGGCCATCAACAGAAAAACCTTCCAATCGGAAATTTTCGACCACCAGCGATGTCATTTTGGCTACCGCGAAAGCATCTTCAAAAACGAGGAAAGGGACCAGTATGTCATCACCCATGTCACCTACAGACTTTCCAAGAAGCCTGTTTACAACATTAGTTACGGAGCCATCCAATCCACTTTGGAAGAAATGGGGATCAAAGAAAACAACATTAACATTGCCGCCATTAGCGAGGCTGTCATTGCTATTAGGGAAAGTAAACTCCCTAACCCAGCCCAAATAGGCAATGCCGGAAGTTTCTTCAAAAACCCTACCCTTTCCCCTGAGCATTATGAAATGCTAAAGGAGAATTATCCAGAGATACCCGGCTATCCTCAAGAAACCGGCATCAAAGTCCCTGCTGCCTGGCTGATCGAAAAGTCAGGCTGGAAAGGCAAAACCTATGGGGATATCGGCGTACATAAAAAGCAGCCCTTGGTCTTGGTCAATTATGGTAATGGAGACGGTGAAGCCATAAAAGCTTTGGCCGAAAAAATCCAAAAGGACGTTTTGGAGAAATTCAAGGTGGAACTGAATCCAGAGGTGAATTTTATCTAGATCAGCTGGTCCTCAAACTGAATCTCCTTATGGTATTGCTCCACGGCAATACCAAACTTACGCAGAAAATCCACGCCCTCATCAGATGGCAATCCTTTATAATCTGCATACGAATACATGTAGACCACTTTGGCTACTCCCATGGAATAGATGATTCTGGCGCAGGCCAAACAAGGTGCCAAAGTAACATACAGGGTTGATCCTTCTACAGAGGCATTGTTTTTTACTGCATATAAAATGGCATTTTGTTCTGCGTGCAGTGCCAATGAACAGCTTCCTTTGCTATCCCGGCTGCATCCACTTTCAGGAAACTCCTCGTCGCAATTGTGCGTCCCTGAGGGCGGACCATTATAACCAATGGAGATGATCCTGGTTTCTTTGGTCAAAACCGCACCAACATGCTTTTTAATACAATGGGAGCGCTTGGCCAGGTTCACCGCCAATTCCATAAAAATATCGTCAAAATCCGGTCTGGACATTTTTATTACAATTTTAGTCCCCCAAAAGTAAAAAAAGATCACTCAGCCACAGCCGATTTATCCTGAAATCTTAAAAAAACCGCCTGTTTGACCACATTAGGGTAATTTCAAAATCGGTCTAGAAGCACCTTTCAAAGGCTTTAAAAATCTTTTTTATGTATTTATAATACATTTTATAGTAAACAAACTGGTTTTTATAAATTTTATATTCTATATTTATTTCACAATTATTTGATATACAAGCTTTTCATTTGATTTCTCATTTTGACAAAACTTAAGCCATGACTCAATTAAAAAACTTACTGCTTTTATCATTAGCTGTGTGTACTTTTTACAGTTGTATCCCCAATAAAAGGGTAATCTATATGCAGGATCTTCCTGAGAGTGAATTAGTATCCAAGGAAAACGAAAACATTCCTTATAATATAGAGGACTACGAGCTGATGAATAACGATGTGGTGGACATATCTATCCGGACCACCAGTCCCGAAATCAACATGATTTTCAATGACCCTAATACCATGGCCCAAAGCAGGATGGCCAGCGGAGGACTTCTTAGTGGAGGAGATGTATTCTTTCTGCAGGGATATTCTTTGGATGACAATGGCAGAGTTGAATTGCCCATGATCGGAGAAGTATCCTTAGTGGGTATCACGACCAAAGAGGCAAAAGTTCTTATTGAAAACAAACTCAAGCAATACATCTCTGAGGACGATTTCTTTGTCAGAGTACGGTTAGGCGGTATAAGGTATAGTGCCCTTGGAGAATTTAACAGGCCTGGAAAATACACCGTTCTCCAAAACAGGGTCACTATTTTCGAAGCAATCGCAAACGCCGGGGACATGACCTTATTGGCCAAAAAAGATAAGATCCATCTCATCAGGCAATATCCCGAAGGCTCTAAAACCCATACCATCAACCTTAATAACAAGGAGGTCATGAGATCGGAATTTTATTTCCTAAAACCTAACGACCTGATTTATGCGGAACCTATGAAAGTCCGGGAACTGGGTACTGGCGCCACTTTTATGCAGACCTTCCAGTTATTGGTCAGTGTGGTCACAGTTGGCTTACTGGTCTACACCGCAACCAATTAACTTTTTCTGCTCCTCACCATGCATCTTCTTCAATAATAGGAGAAACATAACGAGTTGCAGTCTTCATCAAATAAGTCTCCTGCCAATTGGGACTGACGTGGCGAAGCTTTAGAAGCCCAAAAAAACCAAGTTTGCTGACCTTAAACAGATCTATCCATGAAGAATTTTCTTATAAGGAGCTTATTGTTTCTTGCAATTTTTCTGTTGCTGACAAACCTTCCCGTATTGGTTTTCAACGAAATAGCTGATGAGCAGGATACTTTTGATTTACCTAAACAAACACAATATTTATTTCTTGGTAATTCAAGACCGGAATGTGCATTGAACACAGATTACATTGGTGGAGCGGTCAATTTTTCCAAAAGAGCAGAAGCTTATTTTTACACTCATTTGAAAGCACAAAAGCTGATCGAAGAAAATGAGTTCAATGATCTTAAGGCCGTCTTCATTCAGTTCAGCATAAAAGGTGTCAGCAAAGAGCGGGACAAATGGGTTTGGAGCACTGCATGGCTTCAGGAATTCTATCCAAAATACCACCATCTTATGTCCCCTCAAGATCTGGTCTATTTATATGGCAAAAACTTCAGTAAGTTACTGAGCATCCACATTTCTCAAACATTGTTCAAGCAGGCCAGAAACAGTATTTATTATGGACTGGCCAAAC
>NZ_BAAHAP010000094.1:10368-19670 GCF_054777495.1 Echinicola sediminis
GTTCCTACCGTGCGCTTTTTGAAAAATACAAGGCCACTCAGCTCCCTGATGAAAACATGGAATTGCAGGATAACAGCATCCATGAAGAAAGTCTTTTGAAAACCATAAATCTATTCAAGAAAAAAAACATCCCCGTTTATCTTATCAGTTGTCCCGTACACCCTGAGGTACAAAAAACCGAAAAATCCTTCCAAGCAAGGAATTTTCTCATCAACAACCATATTGATGTTGAACTTTTGGATTTCAGCCATTTCCCGCTTTCAGACAGTTTATTTGCAGACCCAACGCATTTAAATTACCACGGTGCCAAAAAATTCTCCACCTTTTTTAACAGCTTGTTAAGGGAGAAATTTCTGGAAAAAGACAATAAGCAAGTCGTTATTGATCAGGCCATAGGCCAAAACTACAAACTTCAAGTTCATCTTTAAACCAAGCGGCTACTATGTTATTTAATTCCATTGACTTTGCCATTTTCCTACCCATTGTTTTTGTTTTATATTGGTTTGTATTTAACAAAAACCTAAAAGCACAAAACTTTCTTATTGTAGTTGCCAGCTATTTATTCTATGGCTGGTGGGACTGGAAATTCCTATCCCTGATTGTTTTTAGTACGGTAGTGGATTATTCGATCGGGCTAAAATTGTCCCAGCAAGAAACTCCCAGCAAGAGAAAAGTATTGCTATTCGCCAGTATCATCGTGAACTTGGGCTTATTGGGATTTTTTAAGTATTACAATTTTTTTGCAGACAACTTTGTGACAGCCTTTACCTTTTTTGGCGGGAAGATCCAACCCAATTCCTTGAACATTATCCTTCCGGTAGGTATCAGCTTCTATACCTTCCAGACCTTAAGCTACACCATTGATATTTACAAAAAGAAGCTTTCGCCTACTAATGACTTCATTGCCTTTTCTGCATTTGTCAGCTTTTTCCCCCAACTGGTAGCCGGGCCGATCGAGCGGGCCACCCACCTTTTGCCGCAGTTCTTCCAAAACAGGAATTTCAATTACCTCCAAGCGGTGGACGGTTTAAGGCAGATCCTGTGGGGCCTTTTCAAGAAAATCGTCATCGCAGACAATTGCGCCGAAGTTGCCAATCAAATCTTCAACAACTCTGCAGATTATAATGGCAGCACCCTGCTATTCGGAGCGATGTTTTTCGCCTTTCAGATTTACGGAGATTTTTCAGGATATTCTGACATTGCCATCGGGACGTCAAGACTGTTCGGGTTTGATCTAATGAAGAACTTTGCCTTTCCTTATTTCTCCCGAGACATTGCAGAATTCTGGAGGAGGTGGCACATTTCTCTTTCTACTTGGTTTAGAGATTACCTTTATATTCCACTGGGAGGAAGCAAAAGAAGCACTGCCATTAAGATCAGAAATACCTTTATCATCTTCATTGTAAGTGGATTTTGGCATGGTGCCAACTGGACTTTTATTGTCTGGGGAGCATTAAATGCCATTTACTTTCTTCCGCTGCTCCTCACCAAATCGAACAGGGCACACCTTAACACCGTGGCGGAGGGAAAATTGCTTCCAAGTCTTAAGGAATTCGGCTACATGACAGGAACCTTTGCACTGACGCTATTGGCCTGGGTGTTTTTTAGAGCAGAGAGCGTCTCCCACGCTATTGACTACCTAACACCGATATTCTCACTCTCCCTGTTTTCCGCTCCTGATTTACCAAAGTACTCTATCCTATTCCTGCTGTTCGTTTTCATAATCATAGAATGGTTAGGCAGAGAGCAGGAATATGCTATTGAAAGACTGGGACTTAACTGGCCCAAACAGTTGAGGTGGTCCATGTATTTTGCTACCGTCTGGGCCATCATGTTCTGGTCAGGAAGCGAGCAGGAGTTCATTTATTTTCAATTTTGACCTTTTTGGATCTAACCCCAAATCAATTACTCATCTCTTATCGATTGAAGTATGTTTTTATTTAACAAATTCAGAAACTCCCGTCAAGAATTCTCCACAGGGAACTTGGCACCAGAGGTAAACTGGAAGAGATTCTTGAACACCAATCCTGTATACGGAGCGGAGTCCACAGCCGTCATTGACGATCAAGGTAATCTTTATTTTGGTTCACATAGCGGAAACTTCTACTCTCTCGACAGTAGCGGCTCCATAAGATGGACATTCTCTACCAGGGAAAAGATCTATTCCTCCCCCCTTTTGGTGGAAGACAAAATCTATTTTGCTGGAGGAGACGGATTCTTCTATTGTTTGGATTTGTCCGGTCAGCTACAGTGGCTTCAAGACCTCTCCAGGCAAAAAGGCCGATGGAAAAACAGCCGGCGCCTCAACCTTTATGCCCACTACCCTTTCACCTACGATCGGATCAAAAAGAAAAACATCATCTACCGTTCATGGAGCTCGCCCAATTTCACACAGGGGAAAATATTTATTACAGCCTATGGCAAGGGTCTTCACTGCTTTTCACCAAGTGGGGAACTCGTTTGGAGCTACGATCTCGAATTCCCCAGGTACCAGCTATCTGGTGTGGCCATAGATGAAAGCGACCATATTTATTGTGCATCGAGGAAGGGCTATGCCTATAAGTTCACAACAGATGGAGAGCTAAAATGGAAGAAGAAAATCAAGCTTTGGTGGGAACCATGGGGCAATCCTGTCATCTGCGACATCAACCAATCCGCCTTCTTCTTTTATTCAAAAGGAGAAGTAAAAGGCTTCATTACCGCAACGGATTACGAAGGAAACACCAAGTGGGAAAAAGCTACCGGGGCAATCAGGGGGTCCTGCGCAATAAGCCATGATGGAGCTCACCTGTACTATTGTGATTTACAAGGGTTTATTTACAAACTAAATGCATTGGACGGCACTACACTCGCGAAAAACAAACTGACCAATGTAAGCAGGGGACTGTGGATCACCCCCACACTGGACAAAAAAGGGAACATTCTGCTTTCGACAAAAGACGGTAAAAGCAGTGGACGGCTTATCAAACTCAATGCAGACCTTGAAGTGATCTGGGAGTTTCATAATAATAAGATTTTATCAGTGCCTGTACTCAACGAACAAGGAGATATTTTCATCGGAAGTTGGGACGGATACTATTATTCACTTAAAACAAATAAGTCATGAAAATAGGGATTCTTACTTTCCATTATTCAATCAATCCGGGATCAGTTATGCAGGCCTATTGTGTCTACAAATTGCTATCCAATGCCTTCCCGGAAGCAAGGGTAGAAATCATCAACCTCATCCCGGACAATAGGGAAAAAAACGAAAGGGACTTTTTTCGATTAAAACCTCCCTTTGTACGGTTTAGCAAAATTCTTCGCTATAACTCCATCAGAAACTTCATCAAGAAAAATACCCGTTTATCCAAAGCCTGTTCAAAAACAGAGTTAAATGACCAGATCGATTTCATCAACGGATTGAATTACGACTACATCTTCACCGGGAGCGACACCGTTTGGATGTACTCTGACAAACTCAGTAAGCAGTTGCCAAATATTTATTTCCTTCCTCCCCAGATCAAGGCCCAGAAATTTTCAATTTCTGCTTCGGTAGATCCCTTGGTAAATGTAACGGCCTACCTGAAACAGCAGGAAACATTGTCCCAGGTATTTGACCAGTACAAGTTGCTTTTTGTGAGAGATACTGTAACGGAGAGTTTACTTAAAACCATGGGTGTAGAAAAGGGAATCAAAATAGCTGACCCCACCCTACTCTATGATTTTGAAAAGGATTTTGACATCAAGCTTAATAAATCGGAAAACATAAAGAAAAAGGTGGTATTGATTGGGGTCACTGATGACAATATCGCAAAATGGATCAAACAAGAGCTGAAAAATCACTCCAAAGAATATGTTTTCATCAACAGAAAAGAAAGTCTTCAGCTCTTTGATGATCATGTCCTCGACCAGCTCAGTCTTTTCAGTCAAATTGACATTATCATCACCGACCGATTCCATGGTTCTGTTTTCTCCATGAAACTATCCAACAGTCTGGTCATCAATGTAGAACGGTTCAACAAAAACCCACTGCCCCAAAGCAAAGGAAGAGACTTGTTCCAAAGTATTGGCATACCGGAGTATTGCATCAGGCTTGAAGAAGACAACCAGTCTGAATTCAAAAACAAACTGCTCGGTCTGATCGATAAGTGGGATGCACAAAAATTCAATCAAAGAGAAGCTTTACTGCGGGATTTTATTTCGAAGAACCAGATGGTTTGGAAAACCAATCTGAAAAAGGCCATCCAGCAAAAAGAAAGTGTCATGCGCATATGAATTATCAAACTGCAAAAGGGTGTTCCTCACCACAGGAACCCCTTTATTACATTTTGCTTTTTTTTGTATTTATAATTCATTTTTAACAGTACAAAACTAGGATTTTTGAAAACAAAAATTTAAATTAATGCTATGATTCTTCAGCATCTTTTCAAGTTCAAATACCTAGAGATTTAATTATATGTTCAACACAAAAAGCCATTTCCAAGAAAAAGTGAGAAGTCGTGTTTACCACGAACCTATTGGAAATCTATATTTTATCTTCCAGATGGCTCCAAAATGATCAGTCATGAAACTAATACCAAAAAAAACGTCAGACGATTATATAGAAGAACCTGATTTTCAGGGGTTTAACTTGAAAGAATTTTTCTTACGATATCTCAAGTTATGGCCTTATTTCCTGGGCTCTTTGGCAGTGGCCATGGCATTGGCTTTCGTTGTCAACATGTACATTCATCCAAGCTATCAGGTAAGCGGAAAATTCCTGATCAAAGATGAAAGTAACAATATCAACATCCTGGACCTGACGGGGCTGGCCACTGGGAAGCGGCTCACCCCCAGCCTCATTGCCAATGAGGCCATCTCCATGAAGTCCAAGCCTGTCGCGCGAAAAGCCTTGGAAAGGTTGAATTTCGATGTGGAATATTACAGTGAAGACAACCATATTCCTACAGAAGTTTACCTGAACGCACCATTCAGAGTAGAAGTTGATTGGAACCACCCACAGCTTATCAATGGTGAAATCAGGATAAAATGGAAGGATCACTCCAGTTACGAGATAGAACTGGTGGAAGACACCTATTTCCAATATTCCCCCAAGAAGTCGGGAGCACTTGAAATCCCCAGGCCATTTTTCCAGACAAAAAGTTATCCCTTTGACCAATGGCTGGAACTTTCCGACCTCAGGTTCAAAGTCAACCTTGTTGGGGATGGAATTCCTGTAGATGGCAGTTACATCATTAAGCTGAGACCAGAAAGCAGCTTGGTCGGACAATACACCGGGGAAAACTTCCAAGTCTTTCCTGTAGACCCTACCAGTTCTACTTTAGGACTAACCTTAGTCTCCAGCCACCCTCAAAAAGGGATCGACTACCTCAATATGCTGATGGACATCTACCTGGAAATGGAATTGGAGGAAAAAAATCTGTTAGCAAGCAATACCGTCGATTTTATTGACAGACAAATCGCCAACGTAGCGGACTCTTTGGGCTTTGTCGAAAACAAACTCCAAAACTTTAGAAGCAGCCATAAGACTTACAATATAGGGTCTGAAGGAAGTGCCATGTTTGACCAGCTTTCTGAGTTGGAAAGTAACCTGGCACATCAAAGGTTTAAAAAGCAGTATTACGATAATCTATTGGATTATCTCACTAGGGAAAACTATTCGGATATTGTAATGCCTTCCGGATTAGGGATCGAAGATCCTGTCCTCAATACCCTGATAGAAAACCTGATTGCTTTACAGTCGGATAAGTCCAGACTAATGGTAACCCTTACAGCAGCCTCTCCTTCCGTGAGAGAAGCCAACCAAAAAATAAGGGACCTCAATGCCTCCATACGGGAAGTTATTAGCAATGCTGGCAGAAATACAGATCAGATCATTAGAGATCTTCAAGGCCGTATCGCTAAGATGGAAGCTGAATTCAGTAAACTTCCTTTCACCGAACAGAACTTGTTAAGAATTCAGCGTCAGTTTGCCATCAATGAAAGTATCTATACTTTCTTATTGCAGAGACGGGCTGAATCGGCCATTTCTCTTGCATCCAATACGGCGACCAATAAAGTGATCGAATACGCAGGACCAGGATCTCTTCCTATTACCCTGCCCTATTTGACCAATTATATTCTGGCCTTCATAGCAGGATTGGCCTTACCGTTTATGGCGATCACGCTGGTTTACATGTTCAATCAAAAAGTAAAGGACATTTCAGAAACGGAACGCAAACTTTCAGTGCCGATTCTTACCCAAATCGGACACAACAGGCTTGACACCAACTTAGTGGTATTCAGAGAGCCCCAGTCGGGCATCACAGAAGCCTTCAGGGCCCTCAAAACCAATATCCACTTCATCAGTCCCAAAGAAAAGCAGGTAACGATTGCCCTTACCTCAAATATAAGCGGAGAAGGAAAGACCTTTTGCTCCATCAACCTTGCTTCCACTTTCTCGCTGAACGATAAAAAGACCATTCTCGTGGGCTGTGACATGAGAAAACCTAAAATATTTGGGGATTTTGAAATCAAAAACAACCTGGGGCTGAGCACCTATCTCAGCAAGCAGAGCAATGACCTGTCCGCTGTCATCCAAAAAACAAAATTCAAGAACTTGGATATTCTAGCCGCAGGCCCCATCCCGCCCAACCCTGCTGAACTCTTGGTCAGTACTCATTTCGACACCCTGATCAAAACACTCCAGGGGCAATACGACGTGGTCATACTTGATACCCCGCCAATTGGCCTTGTCAGTGAAACCTTAGAGATCTTGCAGTTGGTAGATCTGACGCTTTTCGTAATGAGATATAACTATAGCGAAAAGCCTTTCATTACCGAAATCAATAAGCTAAAAAGCAAATTGGGACCTGCCCATGTTTACGCAGTCCTTAATGATGTTCCCAACAAGGAGCTGACTTATGGAGGCTATGGATACGGCTACTACAAAGAAGACCGAAACAGCAGCTTGATCGATAAGATCATCGGTAAGAGCAGCAGGAACGTAGGGCTGTAATCCGGCCTTACCTCCCCACTCTTAATTGTTCAGACATTACAAAAAGGCTAAATAACTCCCCGGTCAAATCCCCCTTGGGACTGACGGGGCGAAGCTCTGCCCACTTGAAACAGTATACAACCTAACTTTTATTCACGTGCTAAGTAAAGCCACTTCTCAAAAAAAATCCAAAGAAAACCTTAAGCAGTACGCTTATTTAAACTCGATCACCGCGATGATCGACCACATAGGCGTACAGCTGACAGGATTTATCGTCAACCCTTTTATCGTAAGTGGTTTGGGAAGTTCTTTTTATGGAATCTGGCAGATGCTCACCCAAATGACAGGATATGCCAGCATGGCGGACACGCGTGCCACACAAGTATTGAAGTGGTCCGTCTCTAAAAAAAGGGACATTGCATCGGATGAAGAGCTCAGAAGCGAGGTCACAACAGCCCTGGTGATCACAGCATTTATCGTGCCCATCGTGATGATCATAGGCAGTGTAATCGTTTGGTACGCCCCCAGCCTGATCAATGCAGGTGATGAATACAACAACCTCATTCGAATAACCTGTTCTATTCTGATCCTTACCCTGGTCGTCCACAAAGTCTTCGATTTGTTCGAATCCGTGCTGAGAGGGATGAACCTTGGCTTTAAGCGCATGGGCATTAGGGCTGGCATTATAGCGGTGGGAGGCTTGCTAAAAGTACTGGCCATTACTTTGGGTTATGGATTAATCGGTTTGGCTATCGTCCAGGTGCTGATCGCACTTTTTATAGGATTGACCTTCTATTTAATCGTCAAGAAGAACGTTCCCTGGTTCGGCTTTGGCAAAACAAATTCTTCCAAAATCAAATCTTACGGCAAACTGAGCGGCTGGTTTATGGGCTTGATGGTAACGAAAATGCTACTGATGAACAGCGATAAAATCGTCCTAGGATACCTGATAGGCCCCGTGTTCGTGACCAAATACACCTTGACCTTATTCACCTCTTTTGCAATCAAAGGGATTGTTTCAGCCGTTACCACCGGAATAATTCCGGGTATCGGTGGAATCTTCGGCAAAGGGGAATTTGAAAAGGTACAAAAGGCCAGAAATGTACTGATCACGTTGAACTGGATACTGATCAGTGCTTTTGGTGCCTCCATTCTCTTGTTCAACCAATCCTTTATCGGCCTATGGGTCGGATCGGAACATTACGCCGGAAATCTTGAAAATTTACTGATTCTCATCATTGCCATTCAGTACATCTTTTTTCAAATGGACAGTGATATCATCAACCTGTCTTTAAAACTGGAAATAAAAGTCCTGCTTTCCTTTTTGGCTTCGACCAGTACCATTCTGTTGGCCTTCATTTTGGTCAACGAATACGGGATCTTGGGGCTTTGTATCAGCATCATTTTAGGCAGGCTTTTCCTGACTTTTGGCTACCCCTTGGTGATCAAGAAACATATCAAAGATAGTAGAGTCCTCGTCTCTTTCAGGTCCCTCAGACCAGTTTTGGTCACAGCAGCACTGCTTTGCCTGGCCTGTTACTTGGGAAGATGGATTTATATAGACAACTGGGTTTATCTTATTTTGATGGGTGGACTTTCACTTCCCATTGGTGGCTTATTGATCTGGTGGGCAGGAATAAATCAAAATGAGCGAACTGCTGTAGCTGAAATCGTGTCCAAAATCAAGTTTTTCAAAACTCGCTGATATTAATGGCACTTCCTTCCGCGAATAAACCACTAGCTACAAAAGCTTAACCCCAATGAACTATCCTCTAATGGTACCAATAGCATTTCAACTAATATGAGAATTAATACTAAAATGCCCTGATATGCTTACTTTATTTTTTATAATTACCGAATTCCTTATGTATGGTTTCTGCATCTACCTGCTGCTAACCAAAGATGATGAAATCCTATTTTACCTACCGGTAATTTTCTTTACCTACTTCGTTATCAATAATACGGCGCCTGCCAGTGTTCATTACTTATTATCCAGTTTGCTAATCGGCAAGCTTATCTATCTTAATCCTACCTTTCTTAAGCATAATATCTTTGCGGGTGCCCTGTCCCTATTTTACCTGTGGTTGCTGAAGTACAGTACCGACTTTCAAACCATCAGACCCTACATATTTGCCACTGTTTCGCTATTTCTTTGCCTTCCACTTACTGTGGCCATTTACCAAAAATTTACCAGGTCTGAAATCTTCGATCATTTATACAAAGCCTCCATCATGATTTTGGTGCTTTTTATATTTAATGTACTCGTTTCTACCGTCACTGGATATGCACCGACTGAAATGTATGGGATCAAATCCGGTATACTTTTCGGGAATCTGTTTGCCAC
>NZ_BAAHAP010000095.1:0-8861 GCF_054777495.1 Echinicola sediminis
AATAAAATGACGGTCATTAATGCGGTGCGGGCAAAACTAATTAACCGAATCTTTGCTCTAGTCCGGGATAACAGAAAATATGAAATTAATTATCAATTAAACCTTGCCTGATCCATAAGAATATCGGGGCAGGTCCATTCTGCCTGTCTAACTAAAGGACTGGTCTGTGGTTAACTTAACAACATGGAAAAGGGAAACACAAAGAGGGCGCCGAGTTCACCAAGTCTAATTGATAAGGCTTTGCGACCTCCGCGCCCTCCGTGGTTAAAAAAACAAATCTGAAAGGAGCCCTAAACCCAAGCTTAAAAAAAGAAAAGCACCCAATTCAAGTTTTTTGTCCTAATGCCTCCTCCTGAGAGCGAATTCTTAACAAGACTTCATTGAGAAAACATAGAAAAAAACAATTAAATGATTAGCTTTAGGAGCTCTTAAAAATTAGAAAGCTTATTATTCTTTTTCGAAATATTTCTTTATCCTAAAACAGGTTGTTCGAAATAATAAAGAATAACAAACGTTCTAGAGGGAGTAAAACTGAATTAATAATAAAACCTAAAATTAGTATAGCATCATGAGTGATAGAATTCACACCCTAAGTGGATATTTTCATGAGTACCAAAAGAGCGTGACAGAACCGGAGCAGTTCTGGGCCAGAATTGCAGATTCGTTCCACTGGAAGAAAAGGTGGGACAAAGTGTTGGACTGGAATTTTGAAGGCCCGGATGTCAAGTGGTTTGTCAACGGAAAGCTCAATATCACCGAAAATATTTTGGAGCGGCACCTTTTTATCATGGGAGACCGTCCGGCTATCATTTGGGAACCCAACGACCCCAATGAAGAGGGAAGAACACTCACTTTCAGGCAACTTTATCATGCTGTCTGTAAATTCTCCAACGCACTCAAAGCGAAGGGCATAGGCAAAGGCGATAAAGTAGTGATCTACATGCCCATGGTTCCAGAAGCAGCCATCGCCATGCTTGCCTGTGCGAGGCTGGGAGCTGTCCATTCGGTGGTCTTTGCAGGATTCTCCAGCAATGCCCTGGCCGATAGGATCAATGACTGTCAGGCCAAAGCTGTATTGACTTCCGATGGGAACTTCCGTGGAGCAAAGAAAATCGCCGTAAAGGATGTGGTGGACGAAGCGTTGGAAAGGACCTCCACGGTGGAAACCGTAGTAGTCTACCAAAGAACCCATCAGGACGTTCAAATGGTAGAAGGCAGGGACATCTGGTGGCACGATGCCATTGAGGGCCAGCCTGACACCAACGAAGCCGAAGTAATGGACAGCGAAGATATGCTGTTTATCCTATATACATCTGGCTCTACCGGCAAGCCCAAAGGGGTTGTTCATACCATTGGCGGCTACATGGTGTATGCCAAATATTCTTTCGAAAATGTATTTCAGTATTCTCCCGGAGATGTTTATTGGTGTACAGCCGATATTGGCTGGATTACCGGCCACTCTTATATTGTCTATGGACCTCTATTGGCAGGAGCCACTTCTATAATGTTTGAAGGGGTACCTACCTATCCCGATGCAGGGAGGTTCTGGGCTACCGTGGACAAGTACAAGGTCAATCAGTTCTATACAGCTCCTACTGCCATCAGAGCATTGGAAGCACACGGAACCAAACCGATCGAACCTTATAAGTTGGATTCCCTCAAGGTACTGGGATCTGTAGGTGAGCCGATCAACGAAGAAGCTTGGCATTGGTACCACACCCATATTGGCAAGAACCGATGTCCGATAGTGGATACTTGGTGGCAGACCGAAACAGGAGGAATCATGGTATCTCCTTTAGCGGGAGTGACCCCTACCAAACCTGCCTACGCTACCTTGCCGCTTCCTGGCGTGCAGCTGGCCATTGTCGATCCTGAAGGAAAAGAACTCAAAGGCAACTCCGTGGAGGGCAACCTGTGCATCAAGTTCCCCTGGCCGGGGATGCTGAGGACTACTTACGGAGACCATGAGAGATGTAAGCAAACCTATTTCTCCACCTACAAAGGCATGTACTTTACCGGTGACGGTGTGAAGCGTGACCATGATGGTTACTACCGAATCCTGGGCCGTGTAGACGATGTCATCAATGTTTCCGGTCACCGTATGGGAACTGCTGAGGTAGAAAATGCCATCAACGAACACCCTAAGGTAATCGAGTCTGCTGTGGTAGGCTATCCACACGAGGTGAAGGGACAGGGCATTTATGCTTATGTCATCTGCGACATGAAAAACAGAACGGAAGAAAACCTCAAAGGAGAAATTAAAGATACCATTAGTAAGATCATCGGACCAATTGCCAAACCGGACAAAATCCAGATCGTCCCTGGTTTGCCCAAAACCCGGTCCGGTAAGATTATGAGAAGGATATTGAGAAAAGTAGCAGAAGGCTCCCTTGACAATATGGGAGACACCTCCACACTGCTTGACCCTGCCGTGGTAGAAGAAATCATCAAAGGCAGAATAGAATAAAAAATATATCAAAAGCCGTCCAGTGAACTGGTCGGCTTTTTTTCTCCCCTTTTTATCCAGGACGGTTTATTGGAGGATGTTTTTAGGATTCCGTGGTTTTTGAGTAGATTGCCAGCCTAAACAGAAGCCAAAGCTTGGTTTTGTCATACTTTCTATGCCAATAGCCCAAAGCCAATAACCATGTCAAATGTCATTGTAAACCGGGTAAAGGAATTCCTTCGAAGATATCCTCCTTTTAGCTTTCTTTCTGATGAACTGCTGATCAGTGTGGCCCAGAAAGTAGAGCTGATGTATTACAGTAAGGATGAGTATATTTTCCGAAAAGGCAACCCCGCCAACCCCCATTTTTTTGTTATCAAAGAAGGCTCTGTTCACCTGACCGATGAGGATTCAGGTAAAATGGTCGTAAAGGACTATTGTGAGGAAGGGGATGTTTTCGGGGCTTTGGCCTTGTTGGGGCAGCGTCCTTATGTACTGAACGGCTATGTTGCAGAGGACAGCTTGTTGTATGCTGTTCCTGTAGCAGTATTTGATAAGATCCTAAAAGAAAACAGTGAAGTCAGTTTGTTTTTTGCAGCAGGCTTTGCAGCAGGGCAGGTCGTGGTAAGAACAGACCTTTCCCAGTCACAGAAGGCCCGTAAACTGTTCAGGGACGTCTCCTCGGATCACGGTCTATCACTGTTTTTGGAACAGGGGAAGGTAAACTTTCCTACAGAGGTACTGAGTTGCAAACAAGGCACCAGGGTAGAAGAAGCCGCCAAGCTGATGTACCAAAAAGAGGTAGGCTCCATTGTCATCCTGGACGAAAAAGAGCATCCATTGGGAATCATCACGGACAAGGATTTCCGGAACCGATTATTGGCCAAGGGGCTGCCCTATGACACCAAAGTAGAGGAAATCATGACTTCCCCGGTGGTCACAATGCATCATGAAAGCAAATTCCCCAACCTTTACCTGATGATGATCAAAAACCGTCTGCACCACCTCATTCTGACAGAAGATGGCACGGATCAAAGCAAGATCACGGGGATTTTGGCAGATCACGATGTGTTTCTTTCTCAGGGCAACAGCCCCGCGGTACTCATCCATGCCCTGATGAATACATTGGACGTAAAAGAAATGAAGGCAATCAGGGACCGGGCAGAATCCCTTTTGGCCTATTACTTGGAAAATGAGGTTTCCATAGAATTCGTGGCCAACATCATCTCAGAAGTCAATGATGTAATCATACGCAGGGCTGTTTTACTGGCCAAAAAGAAGTTGGACGCTTCGCATCCTAAAGCCAGCAAAGTCCCCTTCTGCTTTCTTTCATTGGGAAGTGAAGGCCGGCAAGAACAGCTGCTGAGAACAGACCTGGACAATGCCCTGGTATTTGAGGATGTGGATCAAGCTGATTTGGCAGAAACCAAGGCCTATTTTGAAGCCTTGGCCCAAGAAGTAATCGAGACCTTGCTTGCCTGTGGTTTTCACCCCTGTCCAAGTGAGGTGATGGCCAACAACCCTGAGTGGTGCCAGCCCCTTTCTGTCTGGAAAGAATATTTCGGTCACTGGGTGAACCTACCTGAAGAAGAGTCCTTAATGAAAGCGGCCATATTTTTTGATTTTAGACCAGTCTACGGGGCTAAAACCCTGGCAGAGTCCATGACACAGCATATTTACACCTCGATAGAACAGCGCAAGGTATTCCTCAGCTTTTTAGCCAAAAATGCTTTGTTAAACCCTCCTCCATTGGGTTTTTTCAGGAACTTTATCGTCGAAAAATCCGGTGAGCACCAGGACAAATTTGATATCAAGCTCAGGGCAATGATGCCCTTGGCGGATGCCGCCAGGCTATTGGTACTCAGCCATAGAATTGTAGGCATCAACAATACCTTTCACCGGTTTGAAAAATTGACAGAACTGGAACCACAAAATGCCGAACTATTTCGCGAAGCAGGTAAAGCTTATGAAATCTTTCTTCGATTGCGGGCACTTGAAGGCATCGGATCGCAGACCTCAGGAAGATACATCAGGCCCGGATCCTTGGGCAAACTCCAACGTCAGCTATTGAAAAATGCCTTTTCCCCTATTCACAAGCTTCAGGATCTGCTAACGGTCCGGTTTCAAACAGATTATATCAACAGATAATGGGCTGGCTGGATATTTTTAAAAAGAATGTGACCAAAAGTGCTGAAGTCAAGCATTATGAAGAGGCTTTCCACAACGGCCTTTCTAAAAAGTTACCGCTCAGTGAACTCGAATTTGTAGTGGTAGATACAGAAACCTCCGGACTGGATGTCAAGAAGGACCACATTTTGGCTTTTGGCGGAGTAAAAGTCATCAAACAACGCATCATGATCGAGACTTCCAAAGAGATCCTGGTACAGTCCAAAAAAAAGAATGTGGCCAGTATAAAAATCCACGAAATCATAAAGTCTGGTACCGGACTACCTCTTAGAGACTTTGTAAAATCCCTTTTACCCTATTTAGGCACCGGGATTTTGGTGGCTCACCATGCCGGTTTTGATGTGGCCATGCTGACAAAAGCGGCTTCCCCTTTCGGTTTACGTAAAATTCTCAACCCTATTTTAGACACCGGAGACCTAGCTATGAGGATGGAACATGGGATACATTATGATCCCTCCCGAATCAATTTTAAAGATTACAGTTTGGACGCCTTGTGCGCGCGTTACCAAATCTCCGTGGACGACCGACATACAGCAGCAGGAGATGCATTTTTGACAGCCCAGTTATTACTGAAATTACTCAAAGAAGCTGAAAAAAGGGGAGTCAAGACCTATGGTGATTTGATGAGATGGTAGTGGAAAGTACGGAGTAGCTAGACATCAGTGGCAAGAGAAAATAATAAAGAGCCAAGAAAAACGTGACAAGGTGAAAAGAGATAGAAAATCATGGCATGAATTCGAGTCATGCCATGATTGGTAGTAACCCTATTAAATTTTTGAAGGTAAACCTCCTAATTATGCCCAAAATTTTTGAGTACCTTGGAATCGTATTCTATTTTTATTCAAATGAACATGAGCCCGTTAGGGGATGAATCGAAAGTTTCATTTATTATTATCGATGGTGTGATAGAGGAAATTGTCATTACCAATGTTCGAGGAAAAAAGCCGTTATCAGGGAATGATTTTCGGAACCTAAAGGTTTTTCTACGGAGGTATGGTAACGATATTGTAACCAAATGGGTGAATTATTTCGTTTATCGAAAAGAGGTTGGATTCGAGAAAATCACCCATAAGCTTAAATGAAATTTAGAGAACTACATATTGCATATGATATAGGCCATGTCGGGATAGAACAAGCCGAATACCTTGGGGATTTTAAGCTTCGTATTGTTTTTGATGACAAAAAGACACAAACCGTTGACTTTAAACCCTTTTTACTACAATCCAAACACCCTTCTATCAAAAAATACATGGATGAAAATCTGTTCAAAGAATTTCAAATAATGAACGGGAACCTTAACTGGGGAGATTATGATCTTATCTTTCCCCTTTCAGAGCTCTATAATGGTAAGATTACCTATTGATTTTTCAACCGAACAAAATTTAAGTTACTTTGACGTTTCCTTCAGCCGGACTTCCATTTCTCCTGTAGACCTTAAATACAGCCGGATATCTTCTTTGGTGGTATAGATTCCTTTGACGTCCAAGGCCGGTCTTTTTACGCGAAAAGAGGCATAGTCTGTTTCTATATACCCTTGCTGCTGCAGCTCCAAACGGGCTGCTTTCACATAATCTCCTATGGGATAAACCGCATATTTCCTGATCTCCTCGAGCATCTGCCCCTGCTTGATCCAACTGGCACTGCTGGCCAGTAGGTTTTTAGTGTTTAGATCAAAATCGATGTTTTCGAAAACGATCGCTTCCCTAAGTGGATCATAAGTAGGCTTCCCAACCAGATAAACATTGCCTTGGATATTTTTCTTGCCGTTCCTGTTGACCACAAAGTCAACTTTGACCAACGACCTGTCTCCAAAACTTTGCGTGTCAAAAGCTTTTGGACTCAGGCTCGTTTTACTGTCCATCTTGAACGTTTGCCCTGCTAGCATCTCATTAAGGTACCTGTCCAAGTCCTTGTAGGGAATGGAGAGCGGAAGGGTGATATCCAGGTAATTGCGTTCATCATCATTATAGTAAAGATTCGGCAAGGGGCTGGGTGTAATATTGGGAAGACTCCCGATCTGGGTAAAAACCTCCCCTTCTATCCCCACAGTTAACTTTAGTTTTTGATCTCCAGTAAACTTTTCCTTTACCTTGATCTTGTGGGGGACGGTATAAACGTAGGCATCCAATCCATCCTGCTCAATTTTGACCGGCTTCCCATAGGCCTTCCAGGTATCTTCCATCAATTTTCTGAAACTGATACGGCTTAGGTTTTCTCCTGTTAGCTGACTATCGAGCATTTTCTCCACGTGCTCCCTCAGCATAGGCCCGAAGTCAAGTTCATATCCCAGCAAATTGTATTTCAAGGACCTGCCCCAGCTCTCGATATGGATATTTGAAATGCCCACATCCCAGTTTCTACCGATAACGGGGACAAAGCTTACCTTTGGTGTAAGCCCCTCATCGAAAGGCACGCCGGTGGCAATGGTCTGTCCAAAAATTTTCTTTTCAATATTGATTTTACCCTTGAGCTTAAGGGGCAATTCGATTTGCAACTTGTTTTGACCCAATGAAGAGAGTGAGAGATTTCCGATCCTGCTTACATCAAGATCGGCCATCAAGCCATTGCCCATGTTGAGACCTGTCTCACTATAGAGCATTTCACTTAACTCCTTATTGAGGTTGCGTTCGATAAACTCCAGTGGAATCTCCAGGGGCACATTGATTTTGGAAATTGCTTCCGGCAGCTCGGCCAATTCACCTTCATATTTGGGCTTTTCAGGGTTGATCCCTTTACATGAGATGATAAGGATCAATAAACTGAATATTAATAGCTTACTTTTCATATTTTTCTATTCAAGCCTACAAGAATAAGAAATCATTTACAGATTATAGACGCTTTTGAGCATGCATTTGCAATAATCGTGCGTTAAATTTTATTAAATCCTGCTTTCTATTTTTTTGAGAGGCAAGATTTCCAGCTTCATGTGATAGGAAGAATCATTTAACATAACCGATAAAGCAGGACAAAGTAGGGGCAATCATTTTTTAGTGATATCTTCGAACCAAAATACAGTCCCTCATTGTTAAGGGGGGAAGTAAAATCAAATCAATTAGATATGGCTTGGAAAGCAATTGACAAATTGGAGCAGATCAATCAGATCATAGAAGAAAGCAAACATCAACCGGTGTTGATTTTCAAACATTCTACCAGCTGCTCCATCAGCGGCATGGCATGGAATCGCCTACAAAGAAACTGGCAGGACAATGATTTCAGCAAAGTAAGCCCCTATGTGTTGGACTTGCTAAGTTATAGAGATGTCTCAAATGCCATAGCCGAAGAGTTTGCGGTACAACACGAATCACCTCAGGTGATTTTGGTGAAAGACGGCATGGCGGTGTATGACACCAGTCACATGGGGATCAATTACCAAGAAATACTTGATCAAGTAGGATAAACGCTTCATGTTTATCCACCACTATACAATGTTATCTCACTAAGCTTCCCGATCAACAGGTGAAGCCTAGTGAGATACATTAAAACCAGCATCAAGCACATTATCAAGGCCTTTTTGCAATTTCCTTCTGCCTAATGGCTACTGCAGGGCATAGAAAAAGCACAAGAAAAAATCATCTTATCCACACTTTTTCCACAGTTTCCCCTGCCTTGGTTTTCACAATAACCATAACCAGACCTTTTGGAAGCTGTTGTATATCAAAAGTAAAAATCCCACTATTAGGAGAAAATTTTCGCAGGATCTGACCGTATGCATTGGTAATCACTATTTCCTCGATAGCGGGCACTCCCGAAACAGTAATATGGATATCTCCATCCGAAGGATTAGGATACACTTTAATTACTTTTTCCCGCTCTTCCTCCCTTAAATCCGTAATCAGATTTACGTTAATGTCCATCTCTTGACTTTCTCCTTCATCACAGGCATTCATTGGGGTCACCCTCAGCTTAAAATCACCTTCTTTTTCCCATTGAACCCTTACCTGATTGGAACCCTGCCCTTCCACAATATCACCGCCTTCGGTTTCCCACTGGTAATTGATACCATCTACCGCTGACACGCTGTAAAGCTCCTCTGTTAATCCCACCCTATTCGGACCTTCAATTTCTGCAGGCTTACTTGGTGATTCATTGACGCTAATGCTCTTCTCAAAAACCAGCCCTTCCCCACAGGCATTTCTTGGATAGACCTTTATAAATTTGCTGCCTAACTCTTGCCAATCCACGGTTACATGAGCCATTCCCTGCCCCTCCAATATAACCGCTCCATTTA
>NZ_BAAHAP010000095.1:8871-19448 GCF_054777495.1 Echinicola sediminis
CTTCCCATATATACTCTGAACCAGGCACGGAATCCACCTCATAATGATGTACCCTGCCTTGGCAGACCACTCCATCCCCCCTAATCTCAGCCACGGCAGTGGGTGGTTCTGACACCGTGACCTCTAAGGCTGTAGTAGGACCATTCCCACAGTTGTTTTGCCCTCTTACCATCACGGCATTTCTTCCGGGCACCTCCCATTGGACCACCACTCTATTGCTTCCCTGTCCTTCCAAAATAGTTCCGCCGTCCACTCTCCACTCATAGCTTACATTCGCCTCCACTTCATCCTGAATGGTATAAATTTGTTGGCTCAAGCATATATTGCTTTCACCAAAAATGGTACTAGGCTGTAAGGGCACTAAGCAACTGTACTGGTAAAAGATTCCATTGTCCCCTGCAGCATATCCCGTATTAAGGTCTCCAAAACTGATTCCTTTAAAATCCTGAAATGTGCTGGTCAAATCCCTCTCCCAGCTTTCCCCCTGATCTTTTGTTTGCAAAATCAGACCTTCCTCCCCCACGATAAACCCTACAGACTCATCCAAAAAATCTATCGCATAAAAGTTTTGACTGAAAGGGAGATTGATTTTTCGCCAGGACGCACCGCTATCCTCCGTTTTATACATGGTCCCTGATTCTCCTATAGCCAAAGCCGTTGCGGCGTCCAAAATCTCCAAAGCGGTCAAATCCTCCACCCCGGAAATAGTAACCTTTTCCCAAACATCTTCACCTTGGCTTCTGTAAACATTGCCCGCATCGCCAATGATTAAACCTATTCCTCCCTCAAAAAAAGAAATATCCCGAAAGTGAGTAGCCAAACTCCCTTCATCTATGATATCCCAATTGACACCACGGTTATCTGTTTTGGCTATAAAACCATTTTCTCCAACGATATATCCGACATTGGTATCAAAAAAATGAATCCCGTGAATATCTTTTTCTGTATTTGGGTTTAAGGCTGTCCAGCCTCCTCCAGAATTCGTGGTATTTAAAATAGTCCCTTTGTCTCCGACCACATAACCAAACCCGGCAGTCACAAACTCGATATCGTTGAAAGGCACAGAAAGTGGCCGGGACCGATCCACAAATGAATTCCCTCCATTGGTCGTGGACAACATCAACGCATTCTGTCCAATCAAATATCCTCTTGTTTCTGAGACAAATTGGATACCGGTAAAGTCCTTGTTCCTACCGGCCATGACCTGCGTCCAGGAGTTACCTGAATTGGTGGACCGGGTCAATGTCCCTGAATTCGCCACCGCATACACCGTATTGGTTCCCAGTTTGTAGGATATGCCCAAGATATTCTCCGTAGTCCTGCTGCTCCTTGCACTGAAGGTCAGGCCTCCATTATTGGTAAATAAGATCACCCCACCTTCTCCAGCTACTACACCTACATTGGGATTTGTTCCATGAAAGTGGACCCGACGGTAATTATACTCGGTTCCACTTTGTATAAAGGTCCAGTTCAAACCACCATCAATTGATTTCAAAATCACCCCTCCATCTCCCACGGCATATCCCAAGGTATCGTTGATAAAATAAACATCGTTCAATGGCTCAGAAACCGGGGTATTCACTTCAGACCAAGTGTCCCCTCCGTCCACGGTCCTAAGGATAGTAGCCTCTGATGTGGCCATATAACCTGAATCCTCATCGTAAAAGTACAGTGCATTCAAATTGGCTGTAAGCCCAATATCCTGTTGCGTCCATGTTTTACCACCATCGTTTGATACATAATAACCTCCTCCATCTCCCGCTATCCGCAGCTCATTCTCCCCAAGATACTGGACAGCCTTCAAGCTTTGGGAAGTTCCCAATTCAATTAAATCCCACTTGTCCCCACCGTCTTCTGTTCTAAAAATTATACCGTCTTCACCGACCATGATACCACGGTTGTAGTCATAAAAGTCCAGGGCCAGCATCCGATTGGTCATTGGAGGCTTCTGCTCCATCCATGTCAATCCACCATCTATAGATTTTAAAATGATTTCATCACCGGAAATAAAAGCCACGTCATCATTGACCCAATGGATATCACTGAGCTCATTCCCCCATCCTCCCACTCTTCTCCAGCTTTGAGACCAAGACTGCTGAACCAATAAACCAACAACAAAAAGAGCAAGTATATATTTTTTCATGTGGGACAAAAGTTTCTAGATGGTCTATAACTGTAAAAATAATCCATATTTTGACAAAATCATTTAGTATGTCAACGGTACTTTACCTGTAATTTACAAAAAACTAATGAAACTGGTCCAAGAAGGCATCAGGGAATTCACTTATCGGAGCTCTCCAAAAAAATTTAAGCAGCACACAGCAATGTGGCAAAATAAAAGAGGCCGATAAAAACCGGCCTCTCACTATATTCATTTATTTGCGTTTCCTATCTGTCATCCGCACCTACTGAGATCATGGCACACCTAAAACCAATATGGTTAGTCGCAGAGTCCTGGTGCATAAATCTTCTGGTACCTGGAGAAAGCCAGTAAGCTACATCTCTCCAAGAACCTCCCTTAAATACACGGAAATTATCATCTATCATGGAAGTGGTACCGTAAAGGGATTCATCATCCAAGGTCCCATCTCTTCTCAATGGGTTCAAGTCTTCAAAGTCTTCGTACGACAAAGGCCTGTAAACATCCTGTACCCATTCGTTCATATTTCCTGACATATTATAAAGTCCAAAGTCATTTGGAGGGAACTCATACACATTGGTAGGAATAATCTCTCCGTCATTGGTAATACCGCCTGAGATACCGGCATAGTCACCTCTTCCCCGCTTAAAGTTAGCCAAGAAATCCCCTTGTCTTGACTTTCGCTTTACATCATAAGGATTCCTAACCCCACGGCCATCCCAGGGATAAACCCTGCCGTTTTCCTGATTTTCATCCAAGTATTGGGTGCCGATCATTGCCTTGGCGGCATATTCCCACTCGGCTTCATTGGGCAATCGGTAATTTGGAAGCACCACACCACGCTCGATTAACATATTTTGGCTCATGGCCGAGTCCAATTCATTTTCCTTCCTGTATAGTTCGTTTACATAAACAGTTCTCCACTTGGAATAAGCATTAGCTTGGGACCAGGTCACCCCGGCAACAGGGTAAAAGTTAAAGCCCGGATGCCTAAAATAGTAGGTTGAATAAACATCATTATACGAAAGTGATTCTACCCAAACGTCCTCCCTTGGTTCCAGTTTTTTGACTGAGTCTGCACTGACCCTACTTCTCATGTTGAAAAGGAACTCTTTATAGTCCACATTGGTGACCTCCGTTTCATCCATATAAAAAGAAGCTACTGTAACCGTTCTTTCCACATTGTCACGAAAAGCCATCACATCCTCTTCTTGGGTTCCTATGACAGCCCGACCGCCCTGAACGTACTTCAGCTTCGGCCCCACCACAGGATCTTTTAGCCTCACCACAGTAAACTGGGTCGTATCCTCCAGGTCAAAGTTTAATTCCGCGCCAGTAGATGCACTGACTTTACCCGGACTTCCTGCCGTTCTTCTGCCGTAGGTAGATCCATTTTTCTTGGCACATGAGACCATAAATGCTATTGACAGCATCAAAAACGCGCCAACTACCAACTTTAATTTCTTATTTCCAATTACCATACCAAGGGTTATTATTGACTTTCCCAAATTACGCACTAATATATAATCATTCCACGAGTAATCACAATACTTTACGTGAGCCTAATGCTTATCCTTCAATTATACTAAATATAAAAGAACATCAGAAAAAGCGCAACAAATAATGAACATGCTCGAACAAAAGTAATTTTTATCCACTCATTTATCCACTCATATCACCCAACCATTGTTTGGCCTTATCCACCGATTTAATGCCGCTTATCGTAAGGATTAAACGATTTTTATGTTCTTTTATTTTACAATATTTCCCATGCGACTGAATAAACCGTATGATATTTCCGAAAACATCCGATTTAAAATAACTTTCCCGGGTACTTGGGACAAAGTAACATTTCATCAGCCCATTCTTCAGGACCAATTTCTCAAAGCCCAACTTCTCGGCCAACCACCTGAGTCGCACGGTTTCCAGGAGAGCATTCACCTCCTCAGGAATCGGACCAAACCGGTCCGACAGCGAAACAGCAAATTTCGAGAGCTCTTCTTCCGTCTTGATATTATCGAGCTTGGAATACAAGCTGAGACGCTCGGAAATATTGGTCACATAACCTTCAGGAATCAACAGTTCCATATCCGTCTCGATCACACAATCCTGTACCAGCACCTCTACTTTCTCTTTCAAATCCACTTCAAAAAGAGCAGCAAATTCATTTTCCTTCAGCTCCTGTACCGCCTCATCCAGGATTTTATGGTACATCTCAAAACCTAAATCAGTTATAAAGCCGCTTTGCTCTGCCCCCAATAGGTTCCCTGCCCCTCGGATATCCAGATCGCGCATGGCCACCTTAAAACCATCCCCCAGATCGGAAAACTCTTCAAGCGTCTGAAGCCGCTTTCTGGCCTCGGCAGTCAGTCCCGACATCGGTGAAGTAAGCAAATAGCAATAGGCCTTCTTATTGCTTCTTCCCACCCTTCCACGCATTTGGTGAAGGTCACTCAGGCCAAACATATGGGCCCTATTGATGATAATGGTGTTGGCATTTGGAATATCAAGGCCCGATTCAATGATGTTGGTAGAGACCAGCACATCGTATTCCCCCTCTATAAAACTCACCATTACCTTCTCCAACTGCTTACCATCCATCTGGCCGTGTGCCCCGACCACCTTGGCATCAGGCACCAACCTCATGATCAGGTTGGCGATGGAGTCAATCTCGCCCACCCGGTTGTGTACAAAAAACACCTGCCCGCCACGCTGTATCTCTTGGGCCACGGCATCCCGGATCACTTCTTCTTTGAACGTATGGATTTCTGTCGTCACGGGCTGCCTATTGGGTGGTGGGGTAGCGATCACTGACAGGTCCCGCGCTCCCATCAAGGAAAAATGCAAGGTACGGGGAATCGGCGTTGCTGTAAGTGTAAGCACATCCACATTCACCCGTAGCTCCTTGAGCTGATCCTTTACTTTTACCCCGAACTTTTGCTCCTCATCGATAATGAGCAGCCCCAGATCCTTAAACTTAATGTCCTTGTTGACGATGCGGTGTGTCCCCACCAAAATATCCAGCTCTCCCGAGCCTACCTGACCGGCAATTTCCTTGACCTGCTTAGTACTTCTAAAACGGTTGATATAATCGACCTGCACGGGAAAATCCTTCAGCCTCTCCTTAAAAGTCTGATAATGCTGCATGGCCAAAATGGTGGTGGGCACCAAAACGGCCACTTGCTTCCGGTCATTGATGGCCTTAAAAGCAGCGCGTATGGCTACTTCCGTTTTACCAAACCCTACATCTCCACATACCAAGCGGTCCATAGGGTAGGCTTTTTCCATATCATTCTTCACATCTCCCGTCGCAGAAGCCTGATCAGGAGTATCCTCATAAATGAACGAACTCTCCAGCTCTACCTGAAGCACACTGTCCGGAGCATACTGATACCCCGATGCGTTCCTTCTTTTGGCATATAGGGCTATCAAGTCCTTGGCAATGTCCTTTACCTTTCTTTTGACCTTCTTTTTCTTGTTTTCCCACTCCGGTGAACCCAGCTTTGACATAGTGGGCATGCTTCCCTCCTGTCCCGAATATTTGGATATTTTGTGCAGGGAATGGATGTTTACATAGAGCAGGTCATCATCGCGGAAAATAAGCCGCACCGCCTCTTGGTAATTGTCATTGACCTCGACCTTTTCCAAGCCGGCAAATCTCCCCACTCCATAATCCACATGCACCACATAATCCCCCGGCTGCAGGCTCTTCAGCTCTTTTAAGGTCAGCGCCTTGGTTTTGCTGGTTTTCTGGGTGCTCTTGTACCGGTGAAACCGTTCAAAGATCTGATGGTCTGTATAACAGGCTATCCTGACAGAATGATCAATAAAACCTTCCCTTATGCTCAGAGGCAGAGACTGTACTTTTAGGGTCGGGTCAAGCTCTTGAAAAATGTTCAATAACCTTTCCACCTGTTTTTCACTCTCGGAACAAATAACATTGACCAACCCTTTGCGCTCATTCTCTACCAAGTTGCTTACCAGCAAGTCAAAATTTTTATTGAAGGAAGGCTGGGGCTTGATATCAAAATCAAATAATTGAGCATCGGGCAAGTGGAACTGATTTCCAAATTCCAGTTTGGTAAATCCCTGAATGGATTGGGCGAAAGCTGCTCCGTCATCAAATAGGTGCTCTGGTTTGATGAGCAGCTTTTCATTGGCCGTCTGCGCTACGATCTGATGAAATTTCTGACTTGCCTTATCGAAAGCGTTGTTCAACAAATCCCAGGTAAGTTGGTAATCCTTCATCCAAACTTGTGTCCCTTCTGGCAAAAATTCCGCAAACGACTGCCTTACCTCCTGCATCAGCCTGGTCTGGACATTCGGTATAATGTTGATCTGTTCCAAATTATCCACAGAAAGCTGGCTTTCTGCATCAAAAGTCCGGATACTTTCTATTTCTTTCCCAAACAGCTCTATCCTATAGGGTTGCTCATTAGCATAGGAAAACACGTCAATGATCCCTCCACGTATAGCAAACTGACCAGGTTCATAGACGAAATCGGTTTTCTCAAAATCGTAGGTACTTAGCAATTCGGCGATAAACTCCACGTCTACCTTTTCGCCCACCTTCGCCGTAAAGGTATTGTCCTTCAGCGACTTTTTATTGATCACTTTTTCATTCAGGGCCTCAGGATAGGTGACGATGATCAAAGGGTTTCCGTCCTTGGACAAAATCTTATTGAGGATTTCTGCCCTCAACAGGACATTGGCATTTTCCACCTCATCATACTGATACGGCCTTTTGTAAGAGGAGGGGAAGAGTACAGGAGCTTGTTCTCCCAGCAACATTTTGAGGTCATCCACCAAATAAGCCGCTTCTTCTTTATCATGGGCAATGATCAGCTGAGATTGACCGTGTAAGGTAAAAAAAGAGGTCACCAGCACCATGTCCATACTTCCGGCAAGGCCTTTCAATTGGAAGCTCTTGCCATTGGAAGCACTCACGGTAGCTGCCACCGTCTTGATATAAGAATCCTGTTCGTAAAGGGAAAGAAATGCTTTTTTGTCCAAAATGATAATCGCTTTAAGGTAAAAAACCCGTATTCGTCTGTTTGGCATGCAAGTTAGGAAAAACCTGTCTTTTCTGTGTGAATTCAGTGAATAAGTCACCGCTTCTTTGGGTGATAAACCTCTTCGCTTTTTTGTGTGAATATTCTCCCCAAGCTGCAACTAATGTTTTATCCTCAGGGTTATATTTCAAAAGACTCTCCACTATTTGTACACAAGCAAGCCCATGAAGACAAAAACAGCACAAAACTGGGTCTCTAAAGTTGAGCATTTGCACCCCTACCAAACCTTGGTGTACTTAGGAATGGTAGGTAGTGGCCTGATATTCCTGTTTTTGACATTTGCTTTCGTAAGTTCCTTTTATCCACAAAACCCGCTCTTGGATTACCGATTCCCCTGGCCCTTTTTTCTGAGCACTTTAGTGCTGCTCATAAGCAGCATCACCGCCAACCGGCTGGTCTCACTCTATAAACAAGACCAGCCCAAGTCCCTGGAAAAAGCCCTACGGATGATCTTTGGGATGGGAATGGCCTTTACCGCCCTGCAGTTATGGGGCTGGAATGAACTGGACCGACAGGGGATCAGTTTTACCGGCATCCCAAGCGGCAGTTATTTATTTATCCTTACAGGCATCCATATCTTCCATTTGCTGGGAGTAATGGGTTTCTTAGTAGTTTTGATCTGGGAGGTGCACCGTACCATTTTGGATCCTGTGCAAGACCTTATTTTTACTACCGACCCTTTTGTTAAAATGAAAATCCGGCTGTTTATTGTCTATTGGCATTTCGTAGACTTGATATGGCTGCTGCTTTTCCTGATTTTTGCACTAGCCTTTTAGTATTTTTCACCTGTATTTTATGCTAATCCAATATTTTTTTGAAACTTCAATGATCCAATTAAAACCAAAACCATAGCATATGGCAAATAGGAACTTTGAGGTAAACATTGATCCGGACTGGATCAAAAAGTACCTACGGAAAATTATTTTAGTACTGGTCTTGCTTTACGCTGCCTTTAGCGCCATTTATACCGTGGGGCCTGAAGAGGAAGGAGTGGTCATCCAAATGGGCAAATACAACCGTACTGTCCAGCCCGGCCTGAACTTCATCCTTCCTTTTGGCATAGAGAAGATCTATAAAATCCCCGTCCAAAGGCAGCTCAAGCAGGAATTTGGATTTAGGACATCTTCTCCCAGTCAGCGATCCGATTATGTCAAGGAAGGCTATCAGGACGAATCCATTATGTTGACCGGTGATCTCAACCTTACCGATGTGGAGTGGGTGGTACAGTACCGAATCAGCGATTCCTATAAATACCTTTTCAAGGTGCGGAATGCGGACAAAACCCTGAGGGACATGTCAGAATCGGCCATGCGAAAAATCGTAGGGGACCGCACCGTCAACGAAGTGCTCACCGTAGGCCGCCAGGAAATCGCCTCCAGTGTGGAACAATTGCTCCAGGAACTTTGCGACGAATATGAAAACGGTATCCGGATAGACCAAGTAGTGCTTCAGGACGTCAATCCACCAGATCCGGTAAAGCCATCTTTCAATGCGGTGAATGAAGCCCAGCAGGAAAGAGAAACGCTGATCAATCAAGCCGAGGCGGATTATAACCGGGTCATTCCCAGGGCACGTGGTGAGGCCCAGGAAACCATCGAATTGGCCGAAGCCTTTGCACTCAACCGGGTCAATAGGGCCAAGGGTGAAGCTGACCGTTTCAATTCCCTCTTCAATGCCTATATAAAGGCCCCAGAGGTCACCAAGTACCGAATTTACCTGGAGACCATGGAAAAGATCCTGCCAAAGCTGGGCAACAAAGTCATCGTGGACGAAGAGGGGAATAATGTTTTACCCCTGTTAAATCTGGACAAGAAAGGAGGAACCGAAAAATGAAACGAAAACAAATCATAACTATCGTCATAGGCCTTATACTGATCATTGCAATCAGCGGGAGCGTTTACATCTTGGATGAAACCCAGCAGGCCATCGTTACCCAATTCGGTAAACCTGTAGGGGAGCCCCGGACCACTCCGGGCCTGAATTTCAAAGTCCCCTTTCTCCATAAAGTTCAGTTTTTTGATAAAAGATACCTGGAATGGGACGGAGACCGCAACCAGGTTCCCACAAAGGACAAAAAATTCATCTTTGTGGATACCTATGCCCGGTGGGAAATCACCAATCCCCTGCAGTTCTTTATCCGGTTAAGGGATGAACGCTCAGCCCAATCCAGACTGGACGATATCCTTGATGGAGAAACGAGAAATGCCATTGCCAGCCACGATCTGCTCGATGTGGTACGCTCCTCCAATCGTAAACCAGAAGTCACCGAGGACTTTATGGAAGAACTGGAAGTTCTGGAAGACATCTCTGTCGGCAGGGCCAAGATAGAAGAAATAGTACTTTCCAAGGCCAATGAGCGCACCGCAGACCTAGGGGTCCGCATCTTAGATTTTAAATTTAAACGCATGAATTACGTCAATGAGGTACGCGACAGAGTGTATGACCGGATGATCAGTGAAAGGAACCGTATTGCTGACCAGTTCCGCTCGGAAGGCCAGGGAGAAGCCAGAAAAATCCAAGGGGATAAAGAAAGGGACCTTGCGCAGATCCAGTCTGAAGCTTTTCGTGAAGCGGAGGAAATCAAAGGGCGCGCAGATGCCGAAGCCACGGGGATTTATGCAGAAGCCTACAATCAAAACCGCCAAGCTGTAGAACTCTATAAATTCCTGCGAACCATGGAGAGCTTCGAAAAATCACTGGACGAAAACACCAGTATTATCCTTTCCACCGACAGTGAATTTTTCAAGTACCTAAATAGCTTGAATTAAACCTTAGAGGCCCTTTAGGAAAAGGAAAGGACGAAGGGCACAAAAAACTCTGTTACCTCTGCGACCTTGGCGTCCTTTGTGGTTTGATAACTTAACCACGGAGGACGCGGAGGGAGCACAAAGGGCACTGGTGTTTTTCTGGAAAGAAACTTTGCGAGCTCCGTGCCTACTTTGAGTACTTTGTGGTTTGATAACTTAACCACGGAGGACACTGAGGTTTCACAAAGGACACTAGTGTATTTTTGGAAAGAAACTTCGCGAGCTCCGTGCCTCCTTTGAGCACTTTGTGGTTTAATAACTTAACCACGGAGGACACTGAGGTTTTACAAAGGGCACTAGTGTATTTCTGGAAAAAAACTTCGCGAGCTCCGTGCCTCCTTTGAGCACTTTGTGGTTTAATAACTTAACCACGGAGGACACTGAGGTTTCACAAAGGGCACTGGTGCTTTTCTGGAAAGAAACTTTGGGACCTCCGTGCCTACTTTGAGTACTTTGTGGTTTGATAACTTAACCACGGAGGACACTGAGGTTTCACAAAGGACACTAGTGTATTTTTGGAAAGAAACTTCGCGAGCTCCGTGCCTCCTTTGAGCACTT
>NZ_BAAHAP010000096.1:0-19158 GCF_054777495.1 Echinicola sediminis
TTGTCACTTAATTGTGTGCTCTGTACGGAAAGATCTTGGATTTTATTGTTTTCCTCATTTTCCTTGATCGTTGCCAGTTTGATTTCCTTTTTACTAAAGGCTTTGATGATGTCTATTTGTTCTTGTTTTTTGGCATCTTTGATGACTTTTTTCTCTTTTTTCATTATGGTTTCGATCAAGTCATCGCCGGTTTTTTTCTTTTTACGCACCGGCTTGCTGGCATTCTGGGCGGGGGAAGCTGTGGGCTTATCTGTGTTTTTTTCTTCGGCTTTATCTTTTTCGCCGGTGTTTTTTTCTGGCTCTTGTTTTTTTAATTTATGGAGGTTTTCTTCTAGCTTTTTTAAAATTTCTGCTCTGCTGCCATGATCTGTTGCGGATTTTGTGGTGTCATCACTTTCATTGTCATCCTGTGCAGGAGTGCTTTGTTTTATGGCTACTGGGCTGGAACTGTCCGCTTCTTCTGCCAAAGGCGGCGTTTTTACTGCTTCGGTAGAGGAAGTTACGAATTGGATCTCTTCAGTGATCAGCTTTTTCAGCCAGGAGCGGTCAGGACTTTGAACAGCTGCCCAATGGAGGAGTTCTTTTGACTCACCTTGGGAGATGTTTTTCTCGTATTTTGCAGCCAGCACTTTAGGAACCAGGAAGTAAGGAAAGGTTTCATGAAGCTTGATCAAAGCCCTGAAATCATCCTTTTCCAAAGAGTTGCCTTTTTGAATAATCTTTATGAGTTCCGCTGCATTCACAAGTTTTTCCGTTTTATTAAGATTCCTAAGATAAAGAAATTTACCAATTGGCCACAGTCGAGGTGAAAATATCCTGGATGATGTTTTCGAATATAATATCGATTAGCTCTGTTTCTACAGTAAGCAGGGAAGTGTTTCTGGGATCATAATCCTGATAGAAGGAAAAGGTCTTTTTGGCATCCTCCTCTTCATTGGAAAGGTTCATATAATTGACTTCCACGGCGATGGTAAGCCTCATCTGCCCGGCCCTGTCCGGCAGGTTGGAATCGGTGCTGGTCACTGTCGCCTGAGGAGTAAGCGTATAGCGCGTGATGGCCCCTTCAAACTGCAGGTCACCGTTGTTTTGAACAAGCTCCAGCTGTGTGTTCCGCTGAAAGTAATCTTTCAGCGATTCGGTGAAGTTTTGTCCCATATTGGCTGGCCCTCCCCCGGAATCATTGAAGAAATTGGCCACTGAGAATGTCTGAGTGACATTATAGTCCAGCGTGGTTCCTGTGAAACTGTATTCAACTTTACAGCCTGAGAAGAACATGACAGGACAAAGAAGTAAGCCGATAATGAGTTTGGTTTTACTCATTGATATCATACTGTTTGATTTTACGGTAGAGGGTTCTTTCAGATATACCCAAATCCTGAGCCGCATATTTCCGCTTGTTGTTATGCTTTCTCAGTGCCTTGATGATCAGTTCTTTTTCTTTCTTTTCTATCGAAAGGGAATTGTCATCTTCTTCGTGGATGATGTCCTCAATCCCTTCGTCGTCATAGTCGTCACCTTGGGAAGAAGAGTGCCCGGATTCCAACACGATCGGCATGGAAGATTGCTGCTTGGAAGAGCTCTCTTCAAAAGAAACAGAAGTGTCCATGTCCTCGAAAAGGGAATGGTGCTTTTTGATGATATTGGAATTGATCCCTCCGGACTGATAACTGTCCAAGACCAGCTTCTTTAAGTCGGTCATGTCTTTTTTCATGTCAAAGAGCACCTTGTACAGGATTTCTCTTTCCGAAAAGTCACTAGAAGTATCGCCCCCTTTGCCTTCTCCCTGTCCATATGGTGCGGGGAGGTTGGATTCATCAGCCGGTAGGTATTTTGCCAAGGTGATGGCATCCAGTTCCCTGTGCTCCTCCAATAACGAAATCTGTTCGGATAAATTTTTGAGTTGCCGGATATTTCCTTTGAAGGGGAATTTCATCAACAGCTCTTTGGCTTCATTGTCCAGGGAAACGGGACGGACATGGTACTTTTCTGAAAAATCCGTAGTGAATTTTCGGAAAAGTAGGATGATGTCCTCTCCGCGTTCCCGCAAAGGCGGCACAAAGATGGGCACGGTATTGAGTCGATAGTAAAGGTCTTCCCGGAATTTACCTTTTTCTACGGCTTTGAAAAGATTGACATTGGTGGCTGTAATGACCCTGACATCGGTTTTTTGGACTTTGGAAGAACCCACTTTGATGAATTCACCGTTTTCCAATACCCTCAACAACCTGGCTTGTGTGCCCAAGGGCATTTCCCCGATTTCATCCAGAAAGATGGAACCTCCGTCTGTAACCTCAAAATAGCCTTTCCTGGCCTCATGGGCACCGGTAAAGGATCCTTTTTCATGGCCGAAAAGTTCCGAGTCTATGGTGCCTTCCGGAATGGCCCCGCAGTTGATGGCAATAAATTTCCCATGCTTACGCTTACTGATGGAATGGATGATTTTGGAAAAGGATTCCTTACCGCTTCCGCTTTCACCGGTGATCAGTACGGTCATGTCTGTCGGAGCAGCCTGCATGGCTACCCGGATGGCATGGTTTAGTAATGGGCTGTTGCCGATAATGCCGAAGCGTTGCTTTATGGATAAGACTTCCGCGTCTGTAATCATCATATAGAGTTTAGGGAGATTATGAAACTACTTCGCCAAATAAAGTGGCTGCAGTGCAGTCATTGATTTTGACACGGACATATTCTCCTTTTTGATAAGCCCCTTTCGGGAAAATCACCACTTTATTGGCAGAATTTCTGCCTTTCAATTGTTCTTCTGACCGCTTGGAATAGCCTTCGACCAGTACCTCCTGGATTTGTCCTAAATCCATTTGGTTCCTTTCCAAGGAATGCTGGGATTGCTTGGAGATGATTTCCTGAAGCCTCCTTTTTTTGGTGTCCAGGGGAATGTCATCCTCGTATTTTTTTGCGGCCAAGGTTCCCGGTCTTTCAGAATAGTAAAACATGTAAGAGAAATCGTATTTTACGATGTCCATCAAGCTCAGTGTTTCTTGATGCTCTTCTTCTGTTTCAGAACAGAAACCGGCAATCATATCAGAGGAAATGCCGCATTCCTGGCCGAGAATTTCTCTGATTTTGGCCACTCTTTCCAAGTACCATTCGCGATCATAGGTCCTGTTCATTAGCTCCAGTACCCTGGAATTGCCGCTTTGGACCGGTAAGTGGATGTATTTACAGATATTGTCGTACTTCTTCATGGTGTACAATACCTCATCCGTGATGTCTTTTGGATGTGAAGTGGAAAACCTTACCCTAAGTTTAGGGGCTACCTTGGCCACCATTTCGAGAAGATGGGCGAAATTGATCACCTCGCTTACGGCCTCTTCTTGTTTATTGAGTCTTGCCTTATTGTTCTCCTCAGGAGACCATTTGTAGCTGTCTACGTTTTGGCCCAAAAGGGTCACTTCCCGGAAACCTTGCTCAAATAAGGACTGGGCTTCCGCAACGATGGAGTGTGGATCGCGGCTTCTTTCCCTTCCTCTTGTGAATGGCACTACACAAAAAGAGCACATATTGTCACAGCCTCTCATAATGGAGATGAAAGCACTGATCCCGTTGGAGTTTAGCCTTACCGGGCTGATGTCAGCGTAAGTTTCTTCCCTAGATAGGAAGGTGTTGACGCCTTTGTCGCCTTCTTCTGCACCTTTTACCAAGTTGGGAAGATCCCTGTAAGCATCGGGACCGACTACCACATCTACCAGTTTTTCTTCCTCCAGCAGCTTGTCCTTAAGTCTTTCTGCCATGCAGCCCAATACGCCGATGGTAATCTCCGGTTTTTCACGCTTGATGGAGTTAAACTGGCTGAGGCGCTTCCTCACCGTCAGTTCCGCTTTTTCTCTGATAGAGCAGGTGTTGAGAAAGATCACATCTGCTTGCTCGAAATTGGAAGTGGTATCAAAACCGTTTTCCTTCATGATGGAAGCTACAATTTCACTGTCTGAGAAATTCATCTGACAGCCATAACTTTCTATGTAAAGCTTTTTGTGCTTTCCGGTATTCTCCTCCTCTGTGGTTTTGAAATCACATGCCTGCGCCTCTTCAGCAGGAATGATGTCGATATCCTTGATAATATTCTCCATATCACTCTTTCAATCAATTTGAGATGCGAAATTAATAAAATACCGACAAAATGACAGACTTTTATCTATTAATGTTTACGCTGTGAGAAGCTTGTTGTTTTAAATTCAGGGAAGATACCTTGGCTGTTGCTTTTGGCCAAAGGAGTTTATCGCTATCATCATTCTGGGTGACCGTTTTAACATCTTTCCGGTGACATGGTTATGAAGCATAAGGTTGTTATAAAGGGGCAGGTCACGGTCTGCCGGAAAACTTTTTAGTTCCTTTAAACAATTGGTTTAGGATGAATTTAACTTATTATCTTTGAAATAATAACTTCACGGATATTTTGGATAAAATAAATAAGATATTATATAAAGTTTTCAAGGTGTTGGGGATCGCGTTTTTAGCGCTTTTCCTGCTGATAGTGCTTGCCCTCCTTTTTATTCGAAGTCCCTGGGGACAGGATATTATTGTGGAAAAGGCAGTTGCTTACGTTTCGACCAAGACAAATACCAAGGTGGAGTTGGAAAAGCTTTATGTCACTTTCTCGGGGAATTTGTATTTAAAAGGGCTTTATCTGGAAGACCAGCAGGGAGATACCTTGGTTTTTTCAAATAAACTGGAAACCGGTGTGGAAATTTTGCCTTTATTAAAAGAGGGAGACATCCACTTAAGCAAACTTTCATGGGACGGGTTAAAGGCCGCCGTTAGAAGAGACGAGCAAAGCCAGGACTTTAATTTTGATTTTTTGCTGGATGCTTTCAGTTCCCCAGATACTGTTAGTGCAAAAGCTGAAGAAAAGCCTGATGTGAATGAAGGTTTTCCTGATATAGAAATTGGGCCAATTGAGTTAAGGAATTTTGATTTGGTTTACCAAGATGGGGTGATGGGGATTGACAGTCATCTTAAGCTGGGAGAGTTGATGGTGAAAGTGGAAAAGCTGGACCTGAACAAAATGAATTTTTATATCAGTGATTTTCAATTCCGGGATACCGAGGCCTATTACCGTCAGTCCAAGCCGTTTGCCCCCACGGAGGAAGAGGAAGTTGATGCTCCGATGCCCCTGGTGATCCTGGATCATTTCCAAATAGAGAATGTAAAGGCATTTTATGAATCCTTGCCTGACCAGATCAAAGCAGATGTAATCCTTGGTGACTTTTTGGTGGAGTTACCAGAGGCCAATTTGGAATCTCAGAAAATCGACCTTCGTACCATTGAGTTGAAGGATTCCAAAATAGCCGTTAAGCTCCCCGCAGTTGGAAACGAGCCCTCGAGTGAGGAGGCTGTTTCATCGGATACTTCCTCGGGCTTTCAGTGGCCGGAGTGGATCGTGGATGTCAACTCGATTGCCTTGGAGAACAATGAAATGTCAATGATCATGGGAGACGAAAGCGTCCGGGAAGGTCGTTTTAATCCCAGTGCGGTCCAATTGACTGATTTTAACTTGGGGGCCTCCCAAGTTTATCTGAATCAGGCCGGGGCAGGGATAGCATTGAACCGATTGGATTTTAAAGAAAAGAGCGGGTTTGATCTAAAGGCCTTTGCTTTTCAGTTGGGGATAGCCGAAAATTCCATGGATTTGGAGGATTTGGAATTATCCTTGGGGCATAGCCAGGTGATGGCTGACCTGAAACTTTCTTATTCCTCTATTCAGGAGCTGATCGAATATCCTGATCATTCCGGTTTCTCGGTGAGTCTTTCAAGGTTTGATATTGATGTAAACGAGTTGTTGCCATTATTACCTGAGCTAAGAGGAGATCCATATGTCATGGCGCTGTCCAAAAAACATGTTTTTGGAAATATTGAAGCAGCAGGAAGTTTGTCTGAATTTGAACTGACAGATGCCAAAGTAAACTGGGGGGATAAAACGCGTTTTAGTACAAAAGGAAAGGTTATCCAGCCTTTGGATGAGGAGCATCTTTACCTGGATCTAAGCGAATTGAACTTTGCTACGGTTCGGCGGGACATAAGGCAGTTTGCAAATGAACAAGCTTATGGGGTGAAGTTTCCGGAAAATTTGACTTTGGAAAGTCAAATTAAGGGTTCATTGCAGGATATGGTCGCTGAGGCAAGGATTAGCATGCCAGAGGGGAAAATCCGTTTGAAGGGGAAATACCTGGATGCGGAAACAATGGCGTTTGATGCCATGCTTGAAGGGGAAAAATTGTTGCTAGAGAAGTTGCTGCCCGGAAGGGGCTTGGGAACCTTGACCTTTGATATTTCTGCGACCGGAAAAGGGGAATCTCTGGAAGAACTGAACGGTAAACTAAGCTCCAACTTCAGTGAGCTGAATTATAAAGGTTATGATTTTTCGGGCTTGGCACTGAGGGGCAATATGGAAAACGGTCAGGGTAAAGTGGAACTGGCCTTTAGCGATGAAAATCTCGATATGGATTTATCGGTCGGCCTTCATCTTGACTCTGCCGATTCACGCTATTTGGCTGAGTTGGATTTACGGGGAGCAAATTTGCGGGCACTGGGCCTTCATGAGAAAGACATAAGGGCAAAGCTTAACCTAAAAGCTGATTTTGAAGGCACTCCGGAGGCGTTTGACCTCTCCACAACACTAACCAATGGTTTAGTGGTCTATGAAGATAGATCCTATCCTTTGGGGAATTTTGACCTTCAGGCCATGGTCAGACCAGATAGTACCAGCATGGATATCCGCAGCCTTATGCTGAACGGGTATTTAAGATCAAATGCATCACCCGAGGAGATAACAGTGAGTATGAAAGAGCATTTTACAAGGTATTTTAATGAATCCTTGGAGGCTGATTCCACGATGGTAGATAGTGCAAAGGAATCCGCCATTAATTTGGATTTAAACTTGGCCTTTAAAAGAGCTCCAGTGTTGGATCAGGTATTTTTGGAAGGTCTTGAAAAGCTCGATTCCATAGGAGTAGCCATTAATTTCAATGAACATAAGGAGCAGGTTGCGGCCAAAGTGACCTTGCCCTATATGGAGTATAATTCCATCACTTTGGACAGTTTGGAAGTAAATGTCACTGGGGATGGACGGGAGATGCTGCTGGGCTTGGGAATCGCAGGGCTGGATGCTGAACCCGTGGCCATGGGAAGAACCAAGCTGACGGCGGAACTGAGAGAAAACATGCTGGATATGGATTTCCAATCTTTTGATGGGGAAGAACTCATGTATGCTATCAAGTCAACGCTCAGGAATAGAGGGGATACCCTGGATTTTCATGTTCTACCAGAAGGACTTATTGTAAACAAAAAAGAATGGACTGCGCCTTCGGTCAACAAATTGTCTTTTGCAAGGCGATCGCTGACCTTTGATGATTTTTCCTTTACGCAAAATGGGCAAAAAATCACTTTTAGCAATTCACTCAATGAAGAGGATGAAGAGCAGGTAGGCGTTTCGTTTGAAGGTTTTCAGCTGGCCTCGGTCATGAGCCTGTTAAATCCGGACACCTTATTACTTGAGGGAAGGATGCAGGGGGATTTCATTATCGAAAACCCTTTTGGAGCAATGGGCCTGGTGGCCGATTTGGAGGTCAAAGAAATGAAGGCCTTGGGGGCAGAACTGGGGAATTTAGCTATAAATGCCAAATCCAAAGGGAGAGCGGCCTATGATTTTGATCTGGCCCTAAAGGACAAAGGAATCGATTTGAATTTAAATGGTGATTATGTGGCAGAAGAAGCGGGGACCAACCTCGATTTGAAACTAGCTCTTAACCAATTTGAACTTAAGGTACTGGAAAAGTTGATCCCTGATCAGTTGAGCGACGCCAAGGGAAGCCTTCAGGGAAATCTAACGGTCAAGGGGAGCACTGCTTCCCCAAAATATCAAGGAGAGTTCCGCTTTGAAGATGCCGCGGTGAATATCACGACCTTAAATGCGGTATACAACTTGCCTGTCCAGCCTTTGCGGGTAGACGAGCAGGGTGTTTATTTTGATCAAGCCACTTTTAAAGATGCCCAGGGAAATAACTTTATCTTGGACGGTAAAATCGATACGGAAGACTTTACCAATATAGGATTTGATTTAAACCTCGCTGCCGAAAAATTCCAGTTATTGGATTCGGACAGTGAGGATAATGAACTTTTTTATGGTAAAGCCAATCTCAATGCCGATGTACAGATCACAGGGAATATGAATCTTCCCAAGGTAGTGGCGCGCTTGAAGGTCAACGAAGGTACGGACCTCACCTTTGTGATACCAGAGGAGGAATTGGAGGTAGTGGAGCGCGAAGGAGTCGTCTTGATTGTGGATCGTGACAATCCCAATGATATCCTGACAAAAACAGCCCAAGAGCATGTTTCATCACCTTTTACCGGGGTGGATGTGCAGGCAGTTTTACAAATTGATCCTGAGGCAATTTTTAGGGTGGTGATAGATGAGCGCTCTGGGGATAATCTCATGATTGCCGGTGAAGCAGACCTCAACCTCTCCGTATTCCCTAATGGACAGATGAACCTTTCAGGAGTTTATGAGTTGGAGAAGGGGCATTATGAAATGAGTCTTTATAATTTGGTGAGCAGGAAATTTGATATTTTAAAAGGGAGCAGCATTACATGGAAAGGTGATCCTATGGATGCTGATCTGAATATTACTGCTTCCTATGAAGTGAAGACGGATGCAAGTGATCTTATGGCCACCCAGATTTCAGGCCTGAGTGCGGATGTAGCCAACCAATACAGCCAGCGTTTACCTTTTATGGTCTACCTGAATGTGAAAGGAGAATTGCTAAGACCCCAAATCTTTTTTCAGTTGGATATGCCGGAAGACAGTCAAGGAGTCCTGGGAGGCAATGTTTATTCCAGGATTCAGCAAGTGAATGGCGAGGAGGGAGAGCTGAACAGGCAGGTTTTCTCCTTGTTGGTCATGCAGAAATTTTTGCCTACCACTGGGGGGAACGGAGCAGCCGGAGGAACCGCGGGCATGGCCAGGTCAAGCGTAAGCCAGATGCTTTCCAGCCAGTTAAATGCACTCTCGAGCAATGTGCTGGGGAATTCTGGATTTGAATTGGATTTTGATTTGGATAGCTATTCGGATGGTCAGGGGGATCGAACCCAGCTGAATGTCAGTGCGAAAAAGAGGTTGTTTAATGATCGACTGATCGTCCAGGTGGGGAGTCAAATGGATCTGGAAGGGGCAAGTCAAAACTCCCAAAGTAACAATGCGGTATTTGGCAATGTCAATATCGAGTACCTATTGACGGAAAGCGGGAGGTACCGAATTAGAGGCTTCAGAAGAAATCAGTTTGAAAGTGTCATTGACGGTCAGTTGATTGTGACCGGAATAGCCTTTATTCTGAACAGGGAGTTTAACAAATTTCATGAGTTTTGGAAAGGGGAAAAGATAGAGCAGGAGAAGAGTGAGGCTACTGAAGAGAAGGAAACCTTGTCCAATGAGAAAAAAGAGGAGAACCAATGATTATAAAGAGAAATCCATTTTTATGGGGGCTGCTTTTTACGGTACTCACTTCCTGTGGGGTAACCAAATTTATTCCTGAAGGAGAGCAGCTTTATACGGGAGCCGAGCTTGAGGTCGAGTCCACCGAAGGTGTTGGGGATAAAAGCTTGAGAAAAATTCAACAAAGGCTGGAGCAGGTAATACAGCCCACACCCAATAATTCGTTTTTGGGCATGCGAATTGGACTTTGGGCATATTATAAGGGGAGTAAGGACAGACCAGGATTTATAAACAAGTTTCTGAAAAAGAAAATCGGTGAGGAGCCGGTGTATTTCAGTCAGGTGAATACCAGCAAAACGGAGGAAATTCTTCTAAACAGGTTAGAAAACAATGGCTTTTTCTATTCTTCTGCAGTTTCGACACCATCGGTAAAAGGAAAATTTGCCAGTGTCAGCTATCAGGTGAATGTAAGCAAGCCTTATTTGATGGAAGAATTTAAACTGATCGGCGATTCCCTGGGCATTCACAAGGAAATAGCCGATATCTTAAAAGAGACAGACTTTAAGAAAGGAGAAAGGTTTGAATTGGGGAAATTTAAGACTGAGCGAACCAGAATTGACGATGAATTGAGGCTGCGGGGATATTACAATTTCAATGATGAGTATTTGATTTTTGAAGCGGACACGAACAACTACAATGATCGGAGATTTGATCTTTTTTTGAGGCTCAAACAAAATGTCCCAGAAAGTGCCATAGTTCCTTATGAAATAGATCAGATCCGAATCTACCCCAATTATTCCTTGAGCGAAAATGATAAGCAGCAGGATACGACAGTGGTTAAAGAAATGGAGTTTATCCAAGATGAATTGGTGTTTAAGCCGAAGTTGCTGGAGAATTACATATTAATAGCAGAAGGGGAAAAATACAGTTCCGAACAGTCAAGGTTAACCAGCAACAGGCTCTCCTCAATTGGGAATTATCGTTACGTAAATCTAAAATATACTGAAAAGGACAGCGCGGATGGATTGGAACCCCGGAAGCTGGATGCGGGGATATACTTGTCCCCCCTAAAGAAGCGATCGTTAAGGTTTGAGCTGCAGGGACTTTCCAAATCCAATAACTTTTTGGGCCCGGCAGTACTGGCGACCTACAGAAACAGAAATCTCTTTAAAGGAGGCGAAACATTGAATATATCGGCAAAATTTGGCTATGAAACGCAAATTGCCGGCGGCGATAGGACGGGGCTGAGCACCTATGATATCGGACTCAAGACGGATTTGACCTTTCCCCGAGTGATTTTTTTCATCCCTATCCAAGAACGCTTTAGTTATTCTGTCCCAAAAACCAAGATCAGCTTGGGGGGAGAATCGCTCAACAGGATAGGACTTTATCGGCTGAACTCTGTTTCCACCAGTTATGGCTATTTCTGGAATGCCAATCGTTTTGTTTATCATGAGATCAACCCCATAAGCCTAAGTGTGGTCAACTTATCCGATTCTTCTCCCGAGTTTGAAGAGATCCTGAATCAAAATCCTTTTTTGAGGAGGAGTTTTGATCAGCAGTTTATCGCCGGGATGAATTATAATTTTCATTACAATCAGTTGGGGGATTTGTTTCGTAAACATAAAATCTTTGCCGGGCTTACCTTGGATATGGCGGGAAACTTAATCGGGCTTATGGATGGAGCAAAGAGTGAAGCCAACCCCGGAAAGATTTTTGGAATGGAGTATGCCCAATATGGAAGGGCAGATTTGGATTTTAGGTACCACCTGAAGTTGGGAGGAGAGCAGCTGTTGGCTGCCCGTTTGTTTGGAGGAGTGGGCTTGCCTTATGGGAATTCTATCTCTTTGCCTTATGTCAAACAATATTTTACCGGTGGCCCCAATAGTGTAAGGGCTTTTAGGATCAGGGCTCTGGGGCCGGGGACTTACCGGTCTGATACGGTCAATAACCAATCTTATTTTGAACAAGTAGGAGACATCAAGCTGGAAGGAAACCTTGAATACCGTTTTCCTTTATTTTCCTATTTGAAAGGAGCACTGTTTCTGGATGCTGGAAATGTATGGTTAATGAATGAGAATGAGGCCCTGCCAGGTGGGAAGTTTTCGGGCTCTTGGTGGAAGGAACTGGGGATAGGTGCGGGATTTGGCTTGCGGGTGGATATTGAGTTTTTTGTGATCCGATTCGATTTTGCGACTCCTTTGAGGAAGCCGTATTTAGAGGAAGGGGAGAGGTGGCAGAATGAGTTTGCCTTTTTTGACCGTAATTGGAGAAGGGAAAACTTTATTTTCAATTTTGCGATAGGTTATCCGTTCTGATTTCAGCCTAAAAAAACAAAACCGAACAGTATTGCTGTTCGGTTTGACATGGGTATTGTTTCTGCAAGAATCAGGTAGATAGGATTTTTGCTACTCTGAAATCTTCTTCGTCTACTTCTTTGTCGTCTACAATGGCACGTTTGATAGGGGTGTACACCACTTTGTTATTGATGACACCTGCCATGACATCGCATTTGCCTTGGATAAGACCTTCGACGGCAGCCACGCCAAGTTTGCTGGCCAAAACACGGTCGTATGATGTAGGGGATCCCCCTCTTTGTAAGTGACCCAATATGGTTACTTTGATGTCGTAATTCGGAAGATGCTTTTTCACCTTTTTGGAGATTTCCAAAGCACCCCCGCTTTTCCCTCCTTCAGCTACAATCACTACGTTTGCCTGTTTCTTTGCAATTTCACGCGATTTAAGCCGTTCGATCAACGTTTCTACAGGCATTTTCTTTTCAGGAATGAGAGTGGCTGCGGCAGCACTGCCGATTCCGGCATTGATGGCGATGAATCCAGAGTCCCTTCCCATCACTTCCACAAAGAAAAGACGGTCATGAGAGGTGGCTGTATCCCGTATTTTATCAATGGCTTCTATGGCCGTGTTACAGGCCGTGTCAAAGCCAATGGTGTTATCCGTTCCTGAAAGGTCGTTATCAATGGTCCCAGGCAATCCAATGGCCGGGATGCCATATTCTTTATAGAAAAGGTGGGCACCGGTCAAGGAACCGTCACCACCGATTACCACCAAGGCATTGATTCCATGTTTTTCAAGGTTTTCATAGGCCTTCTTACGCCCTTCTGGAGTACGGAACTCCAGACTCCTCGCGGATTTAAGAAAGGTACCCCCTCTTTCCAGGATATAAGCGATATCCTTGCTTTCCAGCTTTCGGATATCGTTTTGGATCATTCCCTCATATCCCCTGGAAATTCCATAAACCTCGAGATTGTAATAAAAAGCACAGCGTACGACAGCCCGTATAGCAGCATTCATGCCCGGAGCATCTCCTCCAGAAGTCAAAACACCGATTTTCTTGATTGTTTTATTCTCCATTTTGTGGGACCACCGTTAGTTGTTTAAACATCAATTCAGCTGAAGCTAGATTCGTTGCCAAAGGTATATTGTGCACGTCGCAAATTCTCATCAACATTTGTACATCCGGCTCATGAGGATGTTTGTCCAAAGGATCTCTAAAGAAGACCACTAAATCAAGTTCTTTTTGAGCGGCCATGGCTGCGATTTGAGCGTCCCCCCCATAAGGGCCTGACATCAGTTTCTTTACGTTAAAACCAGCCCTCTCTATGTGTGACCCGGTGGTGCCAGTGGCGAAAAGTTGGATGTCTATACCCGATAACCGGTCCTTAAATCCACTAAGAAAATGTACCATATCGGCTTTTTTTCCATCGTGGGCGATTAGAGCAATTTTCATTCTTTTTGGTTTAATAGGTTGAAGGCTTAAAGTTATGAAAAATTAAAGATTATGTTCAAGCTTTCAGGAAGCATAATGGTGAAATATATGAAATCTTCCATAAAGCAGTCAATTTGCCTTATGGCCCCTCTTTTTTCATGGCTGATCTGCCTAATACGGGTCGACATCTACTACAAAACGTGCAGATTTGAACTGCTTTTGGTTCCGTAGCTCTTCCAACAAAAATGAGAGTTCGTGCTTGAAGGTAGCCGGCGCCTGTGCGGTCTTGTCCAGCTTGACCAAGATGTCAAACAGGTAATGGTTCTTGATTTTGCCAATCAGGGCTTTTTCTGGTCCCAGTATTATTTTTTTTACCGGGATTTCTTTGAGCAGATTGGCCAGGTTCCTGGCGGCAAGTTCCGCAGCTTTGACCTCTTTATGTTTGATGGTGATCTTGATGTTTTTGACCAGTGGGGGATAGAAAAAGCGCTGTCTTTCGCTCATCTCATTGAGGTAGAACTGCTGGTAGTCTCCAAGGATAATCTGTTTGAAAAGGTCATGGTCAGGTTTTCGTGTTTGAATAATTACATCTCCTTTGCGGTTTCTTCGGCCAGCTCTTCCTGCCACCTGGGTGATTTGCTGGAAAGCCCTTTCACCGGCCCGAAAATCAGGAAAATAAAGGATGCGGTCAGCATCTACAATCCCTACTACAGTGACATTGTCAAAATCCAGTCCCTTGGTGATCATCTGTGTACCGACCAAAATGTCCAGGTTTCCCGAGCCGAAGTCATCCAAAAGTTTTTGGTAGGCGTATTTGCTTCTGGTGGTGTCCAGGTCCATACGTGCTATCCGCGCTTCAGGAAACAAGAGGGAAAGCGTCTCTTCGATACGTTCCGTGCCCATGCCTACGGTAGTCAGTTCATGGCTTCCGCAGGCCGGGCAGGAGCGAGGGATCTGTTCTTTGAATCCACAGTAATGGCACCGCATTTCTTCGGTAAACTGGTGGTAAGTAAGGCTCACATCACAATGCTCACACTCGGGGATCCAGCCACATTCTTCACAGGTCATGTACGGGGCGTAGCCTCTTCGGTTCTGGAAGATCAGAACCTGTTCCTGCTTGTTGAGTGCTTCCTGGATTTTTTCGCGCATGAGTCTGGTGAAGTCCAGCTTCAGGAGGTTTTTCTTTTTGTCGGTCTTAATATCCGCAAGATGGTAAGTGGGGAGCTGTGCTTCCCCAAATCGTTGGTTCAAGTGCACATAACCATATTTTTCCATTCGTGCATTATAATAGGACTCAAAGGAAGGGGTGGCACTTCCCAATAATGTTTTGGCCTGGTGGAGCCAGGCAAGCATGATGGCAGCATCCCGGGCCTGGAATCTAGGAGCCGGGTCAAATTGCTTGAAAGAAGCTTCATGCTCTTCGTCCACAATCACTAAACCCAAACTGTCAAAGGGCAAAAAGATGGAAGACCTTACTCCAACCACAAAGGAGTATTTTCCGCTGAGCACGCCTTGCCAGACTTCTACACGTTCATTGTCGGAGAATTTGGAATGATAAATTCCCATTTGGCTTCCGAAAACTTTTTGAAGCCGGGAGACTATCTGGGTAGTGAGGGCGATTTCAGGCAATAGGAGCAATACCTGAGAGCCGCTTTCCAAAACTTCTTGGATGAGATGAATATAAACTTCTGTTTTCCCGCTTCCCGTAATGCCATGGAGCAAGGCCACATTTTTTTTCTCAAAATGCTCTTTAATCAAAGAGATGCCTTCTTTTTGAAAATCTGCAAGTTCTATTTTTTGGTTGGTACCGTCCAAGTGGTCAAAACGGCTGACGATTACCTTAAACTCTTCAAAGACATTGTTCTTGATGAGGGTTTTTAGAGAGCTGGATGACAGTCCAGCGTCTAAGATGACCTTCTTGTCCAGTCCTTTTTCGTTTTTTTCGGGAGATTGATATACGGCTACTTCTTGCAGGTATTTGAGCAGGACTTCTTCTTGTTTCGGCTTTTTGCCTATGTTTTCAAAGAGAGTCTCCAGCTCTTTTTTCGAAGAAGCATAAGGATCCAATAGTCTGATCCTGGACTCTACCTTTGGACTGTATTTCTCTTTTACCAGTTCATAAACCAATACAGCTTCCTTGGCCACCAAGCTTTTGATGATGGCATAGGATGATTTGATCCCCAAAAGTTTTCCGCATTCTTCGTAACTGAGTTCATCTTTGGTCTGCAGTGCGTCCAGAATGGTCTGTTCCCTGGGATCAATGGGGATTTCGTTGTTTTCCGGATCAAATTTCGGGTTGAGCTGGATCTTACTTTCGCTGCTGAGTTTGAGCCCTGAAGGCAGGGCTGCATTCATCACTTCACCAATATGGCAGCAATAATACTCGGCCATCCAAAACCAAAACTTTATTTGGAGAGGATTGACCACGGCCTGTTCATCCAGCAGTTCCAATATGGGTTTGGCCTCATAGGCTTTTGGGGGCTTTTGGTGTACTTTTCCAATGATGCCCGTGAGTACCTTTTTTCGTCCGAATTGAACGATCACCCTAAAACCGATTCCAATGGCATTTTCCAAATTCCGAGGAATACGATACGTGAACATTTTGGGAATGGGTACAGGAAGGATGACATCAGCAAAAATAGCCGGTGTAGAGAGGTCGTTTTCCTGATCAAAAGTTTCTCCAAATAGGTTTTCCAAGAATTTACTGAACTAAGTTGGGGAATTGGTTAATGGCTGCTTTTATGTCATTTACCGGGTTTTGGCAAGTCTTATCAAAGCAAACGTAAATTAAAGCATTTCCGTCCGGATCTGCCACCTTGTATTCCAAAAGAGGAAGACTTGCTCCCTGCTTTTCTGAAGCAGCAACAACCAGGCTGCCCATATGCTGGGATAAGATTTCCTTGGCAATTTCTTTGGCCCCTTTGCCTACTATTCCTATCTCGGCAGTTGGAAGTAATTTTTGGAGATAAAGGTTTGCCCAATTGGAAAGAAAGCCCGGTTCTGTTATGGTGGTGTTTTTCATAATGTTGAGCAATTTTCCAGAAAGGGTAAGGTAGTTGTTGTCGTAAAAATACAAACCTAGCTGGTGGAGGTTGTGCGCCATCATGGAATTGGAGGAAGGAATGACATTGTCAAAAATCTCTTTTTTATTGGCGATAAGCTTTTCCACGTGAGGGTTGTTAAAGTAGAACAAGCCTTCCTCAATATCCAGAAAATATTCCATGGTATAATCGGTGAGCTCTTTGGCCCTGTCCAGCCAGATGGACTTGAAACTCAATTGGTACAAATGGATAAAAGCCTGTATGACGGCCGCATAGTCCTCTAAAAAGGCAGGGGTATAAGCTGTCCCGTTTTTGTAGGAGCGATAGAGAAGGCCTTCCTTGATCATGTGATTTATAAGAAACTCCCCATTGTTCAGAGCAAGTTCTTTGGCGGTAAGGTTGCCTGTGGCCCAAAATGCCTGGCACAGTCCAGAAATGGCCAAGCCATTCCAGCCCGATAGGATTTTATCATCTAAACCCGGGTGGGGCCTCATTTTTCTGATTTTTAAAAGCCTCTCTTTGATCTGCCGGATGCCGCTGTCCAAAGCCGATAAGGTAAAACCGTATTTGGCGGCAATATCCTCGTAAGACGCGGTTTGAAAGAGGATATTGGTGCCGTTTTCCCAATTTCCTTTCGCAGAAATATTATACAGTTCGTAAAACCAAACCTCATTTTCCTCCAAGATGCTTTCCAGCTCATCATAGGTCCAAGTATAGAATTTCCCTTCTTCTCCTTCACTGTCGGCGTCCAAAGCCGCATAAAAGCCTCCCTCTGATTGTAGCATTTCCGTTTTTAGCCAATTAACCGTTTCTTGGATTTTTTCTTTAAAAAAATCCTCTTTGCTATGTTGATAGGCTTTGGCAAAAAGTGAAAGAAGCTGGCCATTATCATAGAGCATTTTTTCAAAATGCGGGGCAAACCATTCCCCGTCCACGGAGTAGCGGGCAAATCCACCAGCCAAATGATCATAAATGCCTCCCATGCCCATTTTTCGGAGGGTATGGAGTACCTGGCCGAGAAGCTGTTGGTCCTGTCTTGCGGAGGCATATTCCAATAGGAAGTTCCAGATGGAAGGCATAGGGAATTTTGGGGTTCGGTTCATTCCGCCCCATTTGGTGTCTATTTGATTGGAAAGGTTGGCCACTGCTTTTTCCAGCTTTTCTTGGCTGACTGCAGTGTCGTCTTCCATCAAACGGTATTTTTCTCTTTCTTTTAGCCTGATGCTGTTCCCAAAGCCTTCAGCACTTTTGGCAAGCTCATCGTGATGGCTTTCATAGGCCTCGGCGATGTTTTGAAGTAAGCCTTTCCAGTTGGGATTTGGGAAGTAAGTTCCTCCATAAAAAGGCTTTTGGTTGGGCATCAAAAAAACATTCAAGGGCCATCCCCCCTGAAGTCCCATGGCCTGCACGGCGTCCATGTAGATATTGTCCAGGTCAGGACGTTCTTCGCGATCAATCTTTATGGCAATAAAGTGTTCGTTCATGATGGCGGCCGTTTCCTCATCTTCGAAGCTTTCATGTTCCATGACATGGCACCAATGACAGGCTGAATAACCTATGGAGACCAGTATGGGTTTGTTTTCACTTTTTGCTTTCTCCAATGCCTCCGGTCCCCAAGGATACCAGTTGACGGGGTTGTAAGCATGTTGCTGAAGGTAAGGGCTTTGACTGTTGATCAGTTGGTTTGCTGTTTTTGCCATGGAAAAGTGGTTTTCGGTTATGAAACAAGTTGTGCTTTTACTCCATCGATTTCTTTTGAAAAATCGAATTCCGTGGACATTTGTTCCATTTTATGAAGGAGTTTTTTAAGAAACTGCTGATGGGCGTCCCCTTCCGGATTGAAGGCTTTGTGCCTCAGTGAAGTCAGGATATTGTCAATTTTGGCAACGGTTTTCAAGGTGTCGGTGCTGAAAAAGGCCTGGGAAAATCTTTCCCAAATATGGTTTTCTGCCTGACTGCTGGGATGGATCAGGTCTTCCTTGTAAAAGCGATAGTCCCTGAGTTCATCCACCATGATTTCATAACTTGGAAAATAGTGGACCCCCTCATACCCGCTAGAAAGTTCTTCGCAGATTACCCTCAAAAGCGATTTGCTGTACTGATTTTCCACCAAACCATCTTTGATGTGCCTGACAGGACTAAGGGTAAGGATGATGGAGAGGGAGGGGTTGATCGTAGTCAATTGTTGGTGTAGCGCATGAAAGGCCTCTTTGATTTCCTGAAGGCTTAACCGTCTTTTTTCAAAAAGCTTTGCGGGCTGTTTATGACAATTGGCCACGATTTTCTTTTGTGCAAGCAATTCATAAATATGGGCTGTCCCCAGCGTAATGATAAGATGGGTGGCAGATCTTAAACTGTCACCGGTTTTTTTTAAGGTCATGTCAATAGAAGAGGTCAAATCCTCTTTGGAACTGCCAGAAATATCAGAATGGCAGTAATAATGCAGGTGTCTGCCCTGGAATTCAAGGTATAGCTCATGGGGCAGTGGTGTTTTGGTCAGGGCATGACTAAGCAAACGGAAAATCGAAATCGGGTTAAAAATGGTTCCAAAGGGATTGTTCAGCACCTGGAATTTTCTTTCCTTCAGTTTTTGCCCGATGACCGTTGAAAAGCAGGATCCAATAGAAAGGATTTCTCCGGCATAACTAATGGAGGGGCTGTAGGAAGGTATGGGGATTTCGGTTTGGAGTAGCATATTGCGAAGTTAAAGAAATTGCCAGAATGATTGGTTTTTAAGATTGATATCCGCGGGATTTTACTTTTGTGTTGCCTAATAGGGTTTATTATTAACGATATGTTAAAAATATTGGCGAGCTGTTGAAAGTGTGATCAGGATAGGCTATTTTAATAACGTCAATTTTTATTGATTATACCAAACACTTAAACGAACCATAATTATGATGAAGCCTGACGCTTTGGAGAAAACTGTTGAAGCCACAGTAGAG